>DATJHX010000142.1:0-4873 GCA_035493655.1 Nitrosospira sp. | reverse complement strand
CCTGGAACAACTGACGGCCGGTGAAATGATTCCGACCTGGCGAACTCAAGGTTAGAGATCTCTTTACGCCGCCTCGAAGAGCCTCATAGATATCACAACAGAAAAAGCGTAGCCAGTCCGAGGAAAATGAAAAACCCGCCGCTATCGGTGACGGCCGTTATCATCACACTCGAACCCGCTGCCGGATCGCGGCCGAGCTTGTGAAGAGTAAGCGGTATAAGCACGCCCAGTACCGCTGCCAGCAGCAAATTCAGCAGCATTGCCAACGTCATCACGAGGCCCAGAGAAATACTGTGGTAAATAAAAAATGCGAATAATCCGACAACACTGCCCCATACCAAGCCGTTTACCACGCTCACGCCTATTTCCTTGGCGAGCAGCTTACGTGCACTTGCCGCGTTGAGTTGACCAAGTGCCAGCGCGCGCACGATCATTGTAATGGTCTGATTGCCGGAATTACCGCCGATTCCGGCGATGATGGGCATTAATGCCGCCAGTGCGACCAGTTTTTCGATGGAATCCTCGAATATGCCGATGACACGGGATGCAATAAATGCGGTGACAAGGTTGATAGCTAGCCAGGTCCACCGGTTTTTCAGGCTTTTCCATATCGGCGCAAACAAATCCTCTTCCTGGCGCAGACCGCCCAGGCTGAGCGCTTCGCTGGCAGATTCCTCGCGGATAAAATCCATTACCGCATTAACGGTCACACGCCCCATCAGTTTGTCTTCCGCATTTACCACGGCAGCCGATATAAGGTCATAGCGCTCGAATGCCTGTGCAGCGTCATGCGCCTTCTCATTGGCGTGAAATGCCACCATTTGCCTAGTCATGACTGAACTTACCGTTGCGCCCGGATCGCTTACCAGCAACCTGTTCAGCGGCAGCATGCCCTTAAGGCGTTCATCGCGATCAACAACGAACAACAAATCGGTATGATCCGGCAGTTCATCCAGCCTTCGCAGATAACGCAGCACCACCTCCAGTTTCACCTCTTCACGAATGGTCACGACGTCAAAATCCATCAGTGCACCGACTGCATCTTCCGCATAGGACATGGCTGACCGCAATTTCTCGCGTTCCTCCATTGGGAGCGACTGAAACACATCATGGATCACATCGCTCGGGAGATCGGAGGCGATGTCGGCGATTTCGTCAGCATCGAGCTGCTCCGCCGCAGCGAGCATTTCCCCGCTGTTCATGGTGGCGAGTAGGGTTTCGCGCACCGCATCCGATACTTCGAGAAGGATTTCGCCGTCGCGCTCGGCCTTGACCATATCCCAGACGATCAGGCGTTCTTCAAGCGGCAGGGCTTCCAGAATATGCGCGACGTCAGCGGGGTGAAGCCTGTCGAGAAGGCTCTGCAATTCCGCCAGATCGGACTTTTCCCCTGCAGGCTCGATCAGGTCTGCATGCGGAACATGTATGCGCTCTTCCGCGAGCTCCTGTTCGCCCAATAGACGGATTATCCGCTGCAAGTGCTCTTGCACGTTTTCCGTTTCCCTGATGTTATTTGCTTTTGCCATGGCGGATCGCTTTCCTGGAGCGGCGGGAGCGGCGGACGGAGGGAGAAAATCGGGCGCTATTATGACAGGACAGGCCGGGAACTGAAAGTCTGCATTGTTCCCGTCTACCCTGCTCGCCCTGCGGCAAAGAAGACGTAACCCGATATTTTCCCTAAACCGGCGTGAGAATTGTAGAAAACGGTATGAACATTGGATTTGATCACGGCTGAAATCCAGTTTGCACCATTCGACCTTCACAGGCGCAGACAGGTGCTTTACGGCATCTTTGCGCCCCCTTCGCGCCAAAAGGCTCGGCCATTGGCTTTGGCGCGGGATACGCAACTTTACTCCCAAAACACCCGGCCATCATCTGGAGATTGGGTGAAATATCGAGGCTAGGGAATTTCCACCGATGGCATGCGACTGAGAATGATGCCGGTTTTCTTCGACAACCACGGGGTACTGCGATGGCGGTCATAGAAGCGGGGGTTGGGGATCATTGCCGCAAGGCGTGCGGCCTGTTCTGCGCTGACTGAGGAAGCGGAGGCGCCGTAATAGTGGCGGATTGCAGCCTCGGCGCCAAACACGCCGTTTCCCCACTCTATCACGTTCAGGTAGATTTCCATGATGCGCCGTTTGGACATTACATTTTCCAGCATCAGGGTGATGAGCGCTTCCTGTATCTTGCGCCAGGGAGTTTTTTGGCCGGAAAGAAACAGATTTTTTGCGAGCTGTTGGCTGATGGTGGAACCGCCCGCCACCAGCCTGCCCTTTTTCAGGTTTTTCTCGTAGGCTTTCTGGATGGCTTCGAAGTCAAAGCCCTCATGCTCCAGAAACTTGCTGTCCTCCGCAGCGATGATCGCCCGCTTTAGATGGGAAGAAATTTTTTCATACGGCGCCCATTGCATATGCAATGTCGCGGCCGAGTTTTTCTGCCGCAATATCTCCAGTCGCTCCTCCATAAAAGCACTGGTCGATGGATTGTAAAAATTCCAGTAAACGACGTGGCCGAAGACCCACAACTGATAGGCCAATGCCAGGCCAATGAGAAACAATGGGAGACGCAAAAGCCAGCGCCTGAGAAACCATTTCATGCGTTAGCCACACTACGACGTTTTCAAAATGTTTCAGGCATGGTACCTGAACATTTCTATGACACTGGCCGTTCCTGGCCTGATGCCGCGCCAAACGAAGAATGATTCCGCGGCCTGCTCCACCAGCATACCGATGCCATCGGCTAGACGCGCAGCGCCCTGCATCTTTGCGAATTGCAGAAAGGGTGTATGTCCGCTCCCATACATTATGTCATACGCGAGCGATTCCCCGGCAAAAATGCCGGCGGGAAGCGGAGGCAGTTCGCCATTGAGGCTGGCGGAGGTAGCGTTAATGACAAGGTCGAATTGCTCGCGGTGAAGATCGGTGTAATCGATGGCGAGGATATTTCCAAAACTGGCAAACCGCTGCTGCAGACCGTACGCTCTTTCTTGAGTACGGTTAGCGATCACGAGTATGCGAGGTTCTCGTTCCAGCAACGGCATGATTACTCCGCGCGCCGCACCGCCTGCTCCAATCAGTAATACCCGTTTGCCTGCAAGCGTAAATCCGAGATTTGCCGTAATGTCCCGCACCAGCCCCGCACCGTCGGTATTGTCCCCAAGAATTGTATCGCCTTCCAGCATGAGGGTATTGACCGCCTGCGCAGCTTCAGCCCGTGCAGTGGGGGTAGCAATCCCGAAGGCTTCGAGCTTGAAGGGGACAGTAACGTTGAGGCCTTTACCACCACGCCGCGTAAAATCGGCGACCGCGGCGGCAAACCCATCTATCGGTGCAAGTATTGCTTCATAAAGCATGTCCTGGCCGGTTTGCCGGGAAAACTCGCCATGAATCAAAGGTGATTTGCTGTGAGCAATAGGATTGCCGATAACGGCATAATGATCAGCGCGCTCGGATACCGGCATCGATCATTCACTGGTCAATTCGTCCGCGCGCGTAAATGCCCAGGTGCGCGTGATATGCAGAATATCGGTATCCCGGCTGATGTCCGGCGGAAATGGAGCGAATCCATTTTGTCCGGCCAACTTTACGATGCGTATGGCAGCCTCATCCAGGACCTTCTTGCCCGATGGCCGATTGATCTCGACAGATTCCAGGCTGCCATCCGACTTGATGCCAACAGTGAGCTGCAAATTCCCGTAGAGCTGGTCACGTTTCGCTGCTTCCGGATAATTGAGGTTACCGATCCGCTCCACCTTGATGCGCCAATCCTCGACATAACGGGCAAAACGGTATTCCTGGGTACGAGCGCCAACAAATTTACGTTTGGGGCGTTTCTGATAAGTTTCATAATCCCGCGAAGTCTGAGCTTCCAGGCGAGCAATCTCAAGGCTTCTTTGCATCAGCTCACCGGTATCGATAACTTTCGGGCTTTGCTCCATCTGATCTGAAGCCTGAGCCGTCTGCCTGATCTCCTCCTCGCTGTTCACGGCTGTCATCAGTCGCGTGGCTTCCTGCTCAAGCTGCTCGGTTCGCTGGTTGGCAGTAGCCGTATTGGCGGCCTTCTCGGGGTTCGGCTTGACTGGAATGGGTGTTTTCGCTCGGCGATTGTGATCGGTATTGCCTCCCCCATCCAGGTTGGCCTGCGCCATCGCATCTGCCTTACGCGGTTTCGACGCTGACTTGCTGTTCACCAATACCACTTCCAGCGGTACGCTGCCATGCTCGCTTTTTATGACGGGTAGCTTGAAATTGATTCCGAAAAGAACCACTGCATGAACCACAACCGACAATAATATTGCCACGTTTAACCGTGACGATCGGTTCAGCAGCCAGTCATGAGCATGGGCCGAATAAAAATCGGAAATATTCGAGGTTGCGCTCAATTCGTCGGGGTATGAGAATTATGCAGAAAAGATGCTTGTCAGGGCCTTCCGGAAACGCTCTGTCTGGATCAGTGAACTGGCAACCCGACAGATGCGGAGAAGGCTAATGCGAAGAGGACAACTGGAACCATGGCGCATCGCAGGTTATAGCTCGCGCATATATCATACTTAGCTTGAAGGAGACCGGGAGGAGTAAAAGAAAATGTACGAAATGGATAACTCAATGGATAATGCAGCCGCCAAAAAGCGCCCGCCATCGTGATTGGATCAGGATGGTAAGTCTCTGGCTTGCTCAGAAGTTGCTCCATATGACCATTTTAACGACAATGGATTTTTTTGTCACACGAATAATCGTAAGAATAATAAATCAATAGGGTCAGACTCGATTGATGGCCATCATCCAAAAACGGGTTGTTTTGGTGCTATTTAATACTCTCTATACTCTCATCCATTGGCAAGATGGTATCAATCGAGTCTGACCCTATTGAT
>DATJHX010000141.1:0-3566 GCA_035493655.1 Nitrosospira sp. | reverse complement strand
TGCCCCGCTGCCAAAGAACGATAGCTGGGATGCCAGAATTTATGCCATTAGCCCGGGCAGCGCGGAATTCCTGCAAAGGCTGGGCGTGTGGCAGGCGCTCGACCAATCGCGGATTACCCCCGTCTATAACATGGCAGTGTTTGGCGATGATACGGCCGCACGCATCGATTTCGGCGCCTACGACATCGGGTGCTCGGAACTTGCGTTCATCGTGGAGAATCGCCAGCTTCAAACCGCGGTCTGGAATGCAATCAAGCGCGAAAAAAAGTATATAAAGATATTCTGTCCGGTGCAATGCGCGTCGCTGACACGAACCGAATCTTACGCCAATCTGCATCTGGAAGACGGCCGCATACTTCAGACGGCGCTGATCGTTGGAGCGGATGGACTGAATTCCTGGGTGCGGGAGCATGCAGGAATCGAAGTTGTCCGGCGTTCATATGAGCAAACGGGCGTGGTGGCCAATTTCAGGGCAGAGCGGCACCATCGTAATATCGCGCATCAGTGGTTCCGCCGGGATGGGGTGCTTGCACTGCTGCCGTTACCGGATACCATGGTATCAATGGTGTGGTCGGCAAATGAAGAGCGGGCCCGTAAACTGCTCGATTTATCTGAAGCAGAGCTTTGCCGCGAGGTTGCGGAAGCGTCCTGCCACGCTTTGGGTGAAATGGAGCTCGTCACTCTTCCCGCCGCTTTTCCCCTCAGTTTCATGCATGTAAAAAAGCTGGTGCAGCCGCGCCTGGCCCTTATCGGTGATGCCGCTCACGGTATCCATCCTCTTGCCGGGCAAGGCGTGAATCTGGGGTTGCGTGACGCCCAGGAGCTCGCTGCAACTCTTCTCGGGCGCGGCTTACAGACGGATTGCGGCGACTACCTGTTGCTGCGGCGCTACGAACGGGCGCGCAAGGAAGATATCCTGGCGATGGAGGTGGTTACCGACAGTTTGCAGAAATTGTTCAGTAACTCCCATCCCACGCTTGTTCGCCTGCGCAACCTGGGGCTGGAGCTTACTAATCGACTGCCTCTGCTGAAGGATCGGCTGATGCGGCATGCTTTGGGTTAAGGAACCTTTGAACAAATCCTCCGCGGAGCGCATTGCTGATAAAATCGGGATGATCACAAGGCGCACGACGCAGGTCGTAGCTTGATCTACGATGCCAAGGAGTGCAATGCGGTCGCGACCCGAAGCGCAGGGCGAGGGACCCGCGAAGCGGGATCGACCCGCGTAGGGGATGCGATGACCGCACTTATGGATGATTGGGCCGTGCATCCCGCTACGAGGTCGCATCTTCCTTCGGAAGCTACTGCTCCGCCCTTCGCGGTCGCATTCGCGTCGTCGCCTTTCGCGCATCTCATCCCGCAAAGCCGCCGTCGCGCCAATGGAGATTTGTTCAGCGGTTCCTTAAGCAGCCAGATCAGCTAATGGGAATACAGCCGGTATTGCCTGGAACAGTCAGATGTTTAGGACTGGAAAGCTATTACGCAAAGTTTTGTTGAGGCTGCCGTTATGAATTCGGCGGATTGACCTGACATCAGCCAAGCACCGAAACAGTGTTAATAATAGAGCCAGAATTGCCATATCGACGCTATCGTCAGCAATACGACAAGTATGGAAAGAAGAATGTTCTGGCGCCTTTTTTCTCTGACGAATTCGCTCATCTTCTCATCTATCCTTTGCGAGCGAATCTCGTCCAGGGCCTGATGCATCAGGCGTGGAAACTGCGGCAGAATTATCGCCCAGCTCGATGCTTCCTTGCGGAGCCGGCGAGTGAGCCCGCGCCAGCCAAGCTGATCGGACATCCAGTTTTCCAGATATGGTTTTGCGGTCGTCCAAAGATCCAGGTCGGGATCAAGGTCGCGGCCCAGCCCTTCGATGTTCAACAGGGTTTTTTGCAACATGACCAGTTGCGGCTGGATTTCAACGTTGAATTCGCGCGATGTCTGAAATAACCGTAGCAATACTCGGCTAAAGGAAATCTCTTTCAGGGGCTTATCGAAAATGGGCTCGCACACGGCGCGGATCGCGGTTTCGAAATCATCAACCCGTGTATTTCTTGGCGCCCATCCGGCTTCAATATGGGCCTCCGCCACACGCTTGTAGTCGCGCCGGAAAAATCCGAGAAAGTTCTGCGCCAGGTAATTCTTGTCCTCGTCGGTGAGCGTTCCCATTATGCCGAAATCGACCGCAATATAACGGCCATCGCTTCCTACGAAGATATTCCCGGGATGCATGTCGGCATGGAAATACCCGTCGCGGAATACCTGAGTAAAGAAGATTTCTACCCCAACGCGGCCAAGTCTCGGGATATCGATGCCCTGTGCGCGCAGTTCCGCTACGTGGCTGATGGGAACGCCTTTTACGCGCTGCATGACCATGACCCCTGAATAGCAGTAGTCCCAATAAACTTCGGGCACCAACAACAGGGGGGAATCAAGGAAATTACGCCGCAACTGGCTGCAGTTCGATGCTTCGCGCATGAGATCCAGCTCATCACCCAGGTGGCGTGCGAATTCGGCCACCACTTCACGAGGTTTCAGGCGTTTGCCGTCTGGCCATAGTGCTTCAACCAGCCAGGCGCCTGTTTCCATTAACGCGATGTCATGGGAGATCACGGGAGCAATTCCCGGGCGCAACACTTTTACCGCAACTTCCGTACCATCATGCAGCACTGCCAAATGAACCTGGGCAATTGAGGCGCTGGCTACCGGCTCGGCGTCAAATACCAAAAAAACTTCGTTGACGGGTTTTCCATAGATCAGTTCCAGCGTTTTGAGGGCGATATTGGAGGGGAATGGAGGAACCCGATCTTGCAGTTTTGCCAATTCGTCGGCGATATCCGGTGGCAGAAGATCGCGGCGGGTGGAGAGCATCTGGCCGAATTTGACAAAAATGGGTCCCAGCGCTTCCAATGCAAGACGAAGCCGCTCGCCGCGCGCTCTGTCGAGCCGCCGCCAGAAAGTGGCGGCCTTGACGATGGGCCGTACGAACCGCAATCGTTCATGGCCCAGAAAAAATTCATCGAGGCCAAAGCGAAATGATATAGCCAGTATTTTGAGAAGACGAAAAAAACGCATTTATTCTTATGAACGGTCAATTCGTCCTTAATAGGCCAATAAGCCGGCGAGTTGCCCGCGGACTCAACAATCCGCGATGACAATTCAGGATGGCAATCGAGGATGGATGACGGAGGAAGATTTCCTTGCCTCATCCCTGGCTGCGGAATTCCTCTCGCCAATCTCTGCCCGTCGGCCTGCTGCTATTTCACGCTCAGTACATTTATCCGCTGTTCCAGATGTGCTGTCTCATCCTTCAAAGTATCCACTTCCCGGATAAATTCATGCAGTTGGATTGGTTTTGCCAGCAGAGGCTGCTCTTCCGTCCAGTATTCCATCGACATCTGCAATAGGTTGCGAATCGTTTCAGTATGCCAATACACGAGATTCTGGCCAGCCTGCGCTACACGATGCGCGAGAATATCGCCCATTACGCCGCTCAAGTCCTGCTCCGCATCCCAGTGGAGGTTTTTTCCGATACGGATGATTTCTTCGGCAAACTCGTTGTCGCC
>DATJHX010000140.1:0-7706 GCA_035493655.1 Nitrosospira sp. | reverse complement strand
CCCAGGATGAGATCGGTGAGAAGAATACCTGCGATCGTGCCGTGCGTCATCCCGTTTCCGGAATCCCCTGTAGCCACATAGATATTCTTGTCTCCGGGATTTCGCCCTATAAAAGCAAGGCCGTCGATGGGCTCAATGATCCGCCGCCATACTATTCTATATAGCAGGTGTTCTGCTTATAGCCACTTTTATACTAGGGATAATTCGAACTTGTCCTAGTGGTTGCCAAGCAGATGAGGAAAAGATACTCGTTCAGGCGTTACCGCTTCGGGGCCTTCAGGAGTCATCCCTTGTACGTGTTACGCACTTCACCGTCCAGAGCGGCTTTGCGGCCCCTGTGGACATCTATACTCAGCAGTATGACTAAACCGATAATGAAATAGCCGCCGGAGATCAGCATGGCAAGCCGGTGGTCGCCTCGGGAAATCCAGCTAACCAATCCGTATGTTACCGGCCCAAGTATCGATGACAACTTCACCGCAAGTCCCCAGAGTCCAAAAAACTCGGCACGCCTCGAGCCGGGGCTGAAATAACCTACGAGAGCCCTCCCCGCCGACTGGGAAGCGCCAAGGCACAGCCCGGCCACATTTGCTGCCAGCCAGAACATTGGACGGGTTTCCGCCCTCCACGCGAGTAACACCATGACAATCCAGCCGGCGAGCGTCAGTGTCATGGTGCGGATATGGCCTATCCTGTCCTGAATACTGCCGAAGGCAAGCGCACCCACTGAAGCGGTAACATTTACCACCAGAACGAGAACCATGGTATCGGCGGTGTCAAAACCCATCACCTGCTGCGCATAGATCGCTGCCAGTGTAATCACCGTCTGTATGCCCGCCTGGTAAAATACGAGGCACGCGAGAAATCGCATCAGATCACGATAACGACGTGCATGGCGGAGTGTTTCAGACAGCCGGGCAAATGACTCTCGCACTACGTTGAATCCGGGCCGATGGGATTGCGGTAAAGCCCGCTCCTTCAGATAGAGGAAGGTTGGAATACTGGATACCGCAAATAAGCCGGCCGTGATCAGCATGGTGACCGGAACAAATTGTTCGGCCGGCAACCCTTGACCCTGCGCCCACGTCACGTATGCCAGCGATAGACCCAGGCTGACCAGGCCACCGATATAACCAAAACCCCAGCCCCATCCCGACACCTTACCCAGCGTGTCGCTTCGAGCCAATTCCGGTAAAAACGCCGCGATCAGGTTTTCCCCAGTGCCGAAAAAGAAATTGCTAAGAATAATGAGCGTCGCAGCCAGCCATAAATTGCCTGGACCGGCGAAATAGAGCATGCCTGTAAAGAAAACACATCCGGCAGCACTCAGAAAAAGCAGGCGCTTCTTGGCGCCGTATGCGTCGGCATATGCGCCGAGGGCGGGCGCGGTAAGAATGATGAGTCCGTACGATATCGCCAGTGATATCGTCCACGCGAACGTTCCCCAGTCCTCATTTCCTGCTACAACCGCGACAAAATAAGCGTTAAAGATCGCGGTAATGACTACTGTGGTGTAACCGGAATTGGCGAAATCAAACATGGCCCATGACCACGCTTCACGGCGAGTTACTCCGGGCGCAAGATAGGATGGCCGATGGTCCTGGTGCATGGATGAAAAACCGGTCAAAGAGGCGAGCAGGAGTAGATATCCGTCCGTATGCGCTTGGCCCGAATTCTCCAGGGCCATCTTCGGGCTATTTATGGACTATCTATGGAAACCGGTAAAAACCCGAATTATGCGAATGCTGGTATGTGGATCACATAATGAACCTGAAGAACGGGACGCATCTCTTCAGAATGCACCCCGACACGCGGGCGTCCTATTGTCCTCTCGGTGTGGTGATACTTTGATGGTGATACCTTGGTTGCCTCTTCAAAAGTAGGGTACGGCTAAACCGCATCAATGCTTCACCTGCCCCAGCCCGCCGCAGACATTCACCAAAACACCGATCAAGTTTAGCATGCCTTCCATAAGCATGTTCAAATGCTCCTCGTTAGGCTCTGACACGCGCAATAAAGAGAGTGTCTCTTCCACGGCTATTTCTCCATGATTGATTTGATGATGAGCAAGATTCAAGGCAAGCAACCGCGCGCATTCCGCAAGCTGGTCCTTTGTCGCTTTTTTTATCAGCATGTCCGCCAGCTCGTACGTCTGCTCCAAGGCCGATGTGTCCATCATAGGAGTACCTGTTATTAAAATTATCTGCTTATCTCTACAAGAAATCTTGTCAAACCACTCCTTATCCCCTTACCTTCCCCTTACGGCCTGGGATTGAGCCCCGAGCGCGCTTAAGCGCCGCCACGCTTCCTGTGCCAAGTTGTGGGCATACTCGCGAAGGAAATGAGAGACCTCCTATGTTAAACGCATTACCCGTTTTTGCTATTGGACTGAAGTACGTCTTCCACGGCGAACGACCGGAGCCGAGTGTGCCGAAAGCAACGAAGGACAAGCTGAATGCCGGAAGAGGAGTGCGAGGAGCGGACCGAAAAGCCCGAAACACCATTCGGATATTTGCTGCGGGGCAGCGAAAAATACAACGGGGAAATGCAAGCGGTTGGGCGGCATTTTTTCATAACCGCTACATCAGAATCACATCATATTGCTCCTGCGTATAAGTCGCTTCCACCTGCAGGCTAACTGGCTTGGCAATGAAATCGGCGAGCTGCGCCAGGCTCTGGGATTCCTCATCGAGAAACAGATCGATGACCTGTTGCGACGCGAGAATGCGAAATTCGCGCGCGTCGAACTGACGGGATTCGCGCAGCAATTCGCGGAGGATTTCATAACACATGGTTTGCGCTGTCCTGATCTTGCTGCGTCCCTGGCAGGTCGGGCATGTTTCACACAGAATGTGGGCCAGGCTTTCGCGCGTACGCTTACGCGTCATCTCGACCAACCCAAGCGCAGTAAAGCCATTCACGGTCATATGTGTTCGGTCTTTTGTCAGCGACTTCTTGAATTCCGCAAGCACCGCAATTTTGTGCTCCCCTTCCTCCATATCGATAAAATCAATGATAATGATGCCGCCGAGATTCCGCAGCCGTAACTGGCGTGCGATAGTTTGAGCCGCTTCGAGATTGGTTTTGAAAATGGTATCGTCAAAACTGCGTACGCCAACAAAGCCGCCGGTGTTTACGTCTATGGTAGTAAGCGCCTCGGTCTGATCGATAATGAGATAACCGCCGGACTTCAGATCGACGCGCCGCGCCAGAGATTTTTCAATCTCTTCTTCCACGCCGTACAGGTCGAACAACGGCCGCTCGCCCGCATAGTGATCGATCCGCTCCGCCACATTGGATATATAAACCTGCGCAAACGTCCTCATTTTCTGGAAGGTCTCGCGCGAATCCACCAGGATGCGGGTCGTATCGTCATTGACGAAGTCGCGAAGCACGCGGTAGCTGAGATTCAGGTCCTGGTAAAGCAACCCGGGCACGGCAGTTGACGATTTCTCCATAATGTCGTGCCACAGCTTATGCAGATATTCGATATCCGTTCGCAAATCCTGCTCAGTGGCGGCTTCAGCCATTGTCCGAATGATAAAGCCCCCCTTTTCGCCTGACGGGAGTAAATGCTTCAGCCTCTCGCGCAGCGATTTTCGCTCGGTTTCATCCTCTATGCGCTGGGAAATGCCGATATGAGATACTTGGGGCAAATAGACCAGCATGCGTCCCGCAATGCTCACCTGCGTGGAAAGACGCGCGCCCTTAGTACCGATAGAATCCTTGATAACCTGGACAAGGATGTTTTTCCCTTCGTGCAGCAGCCTTTCGATAGGTTTATCGGCATCCTCGCTTTGACGTACTCGCCAGATATCCGCCAGGTGAAGAAAGGCGGCGCGATCCAGTCCTATATCCACAAAGGCTGATTGCATTCCCGGCAGGACGCGGGTAACGCGCCCATTGTAAATATTGCCTACAATTCCGCAGCTACTGGTTCGCTCTATATGCAGTTCCTGCACGACGCCTTGCTCAATAAAGGCAACACGCGTTTCTTGCGGAGTAACATTCACGAGAATTTCGCTGTTCATGAAAAAGCCGGCTTCGGCAAATTAAGGAAATATCGTTATGCCGGATTTTTCCAGCAACTGTGCTGTTTCGAATAGCGGCAGCCCCATTACCCCGCTGTAGCTGCCGGAAATCTCAGGTACGAAAACCGCTGCAAATCCCTGAATCGCATAACCCCCGGCTTTATCATGAGCTTCGTTCCCCAACAGGTAGCTGTGGATCTCGCGTTCGCTGATATCGCGAAAACGCACCATGGACGTAGAAGTGCGTATTCGAGCCCCATTTTCGGTAGCCATCGCTACCGCGGTCAGTACCTGATGGGTTCGGCCGGAAAGTACGCGAAGCATTTCTTCTGCATGAGTGGGGTTTTCGGGTTTGCCAAAAATATGCCCATTCACAGCCACAGCCGTATCTGCAGCAAGTACCGGAAGATCAGCCAGCCCCCTCTGCAAAAGCCGCATCCGGCCAATCTCGGCCTTTGTTTGCGCAATGCGATGGACGTAATCCGCGGCCGCCTCATTGACCAGCCGGGTTTCATCTACATCCGCCTGCCGGGATGACGCTTCCCTCAGCAACAAGGGTTCAAAATTCACCCCGATCTGTTTCAACAACTCGGCCCGCCGGGGGCTGCGTGAAGCAAGGTAGATACGATTTTCCGCAAGGGCCACGGCAGGAGAACCTTTCATCGGTTAACAAAGTGATTTACCCAGCCTCAATCCAGCTAATTAGCCGCCAAGGCTAAATGTCTGCCGGCTCAGCCATTGTATTTCAAATCTACTTTGCTGTTACACGCGATGATAGGGATGCCCTTTGATTAACGTTACAGCGCGATACAGTTGTTCCGCCAGCAGCACACGCGCCAGCCCGTGAGGCAGCGTGAAGGCGGATAAAGCCAAAATTTCATCGGCAGAATTTTTAATATCGGCATCCAGCCCGTCAGCACCGCCAATGACAAACGCCGTATCGGTCCCGCTCCTCATCCACACTGTAATAGAATCCGCGAACTTGGCGGTCGTCCATTGCTTGCCCCTTTCATCCATTGCCACCATATGGCACCTGGGAGGCAGCGCCGTCCTTATACGGATGGCCTCCGCGTTCAGCAACTGCTCGACACTTTTTCCCTCTCCCCGTTTCTCCGGCCTGATTTCGAGCAACTCGACATGAGCTTCGCGCGGCATGCGCCGGGCGTATTCATCAAATCCAGCCGCGACCCAATTGGGCATCCGGTGGCCGACCGCGCAAATAAGAAATTTCATTCAAGGAATCTCTGAACAGATATGTTCGAGAAAATGCGATTCAGGCTTGTTCCCCATCGATGGCCCGAAGGGGGCCATTACCGACCATTACGGCCATTTAGCGCTGGCTCCGGCAAATAAAGCCCGCAATCGCGGTGGAAAATTTTTCGGAGAATCGCTTTACGCTTTGTTTGCGCGAGGTTTGGATGTTTTCTTCTTTTGAACTTCAGTTGCAGGCCCGCTTATAGGGCTTATAGATACTGATTCAGGTTCGGTTGGGGCTGCTTCCGCTGGGGCCGCCTTACGCCGACGGGTAGTGGATGACGCGATATCAGCCTTGCTTCCGGTTGCAATGGCAGATTTTTTGATCTTTTTCGCCTCGGCCCACAATTCCTCCAGGTTATAGTGTGCCCGTACAGCGGACTGCATGACATGGACCAGCACGTCTCCCAGATCAACAAGAACCCACTCGCCGGCTTGCTCGCCTTCCACACCATAGACCACGCCGCCCGCCGCCTTGACCTTCTCCGCAACATTATTCGCGATCGCTTTCGTCTGCCGGGTAGAGTCACCGCTGGCAATAATCATGCGATCGAACAGCGTCGTTATTTTTTTAACATCCAGCACTTCGATGTCGCGTGCCTTGATTTCCTCCAGCGCGGCAACCACCGTTTTTACCAGTTTAAGAAGCGTCATTTCTCCTCGGAATATAGATGATTCGCCGTAATATAATCCAGTGTTGCGTCGGAAAGCAGATAACGAATGCTTTTCCCGGCGGCGACACGCGCACGGATGCGAGTTGCCGAGATATCCAGCAAGGTCGTCGGTGCGATAAAGATCAAGCCGCAGGGCTCGTGTTCAAGCTGGTCTGCATCGGATACCCAGCGTTGCGCACATTCTTCTTTCAACACCAGCGGCAAAGCGTCAAGATTGACCATCAACGCATGACCCGGGCGCGCTGCAATGATGAAATGGCATAACCCGAACAGTTCGCGCCAACTATGCCATTCAGGCAGTTTCATAAACGCATCCGCTCCAATGACAAAGCACAGGATAACGTTCTCGCCCAGTTCCTGCTTAAGTTCTCGCAAGGAATCTATGCTATAGCTCGCGCCTCCGCGATGAGCCTCGCGCTCGTCCAGAACGAAGCGCGAGTTGTCTTGAATCGCTAAACGGACCATTGTAACCCGGTGTTGAATCGATGCAATAGGGGAACAACGTAAGCGGGGGATTGCGGCGGGAACAATGCGCATTTCCCCCAAGCGGGTCATTTCCGCGATTTCCTCGGCCACGCGCAAATGGCCATAATGGATAGGATCGAAAGTGCCTCCAAAAATCCCTGTGAGCCTGGAGCCAGTTTTATGCATCATTCATTTATGCGCCGGATTCGCACGGGATGCGCACGGCGTTTCGACGGGGCAGGCTGCTTTTCACAACAGCACTCTCCGCAGGTCGGCGAGTACCTCGACCAGATGGGAAGTAAAGCGCGCCGCGGTTGCCCCATCGATTACCCGATGATCATAAGACAGGGATAGAGGCAGCATTAAACGCGGGACAAATTGCCCATCCCGGTAGACAGGCCTGATGGCGGCACGCGAAACGCCGAGGATGGCGACCTCGGGCGCGTTGATGATAGGCGTGAATGCGGTGCCCCCGATGCCGCCCAGGCTGGAAATGGTGAAGCTTGCACCTTGCATCTCCGCGGGTTTCAGCTTGCCTTCCCGGGCAAGCGACGCAAGATTTGCCATTTCGCTACCGATGGCGATCACGCCTTTTTGATCCACATTGCGTATGACCGGTACGACCAGCCCGTTCGGCGTGTCGGCTGCAAAGCCGATGTGGTAGTAATTCTTGATCACGAGATTCATATCAGCACTGTTGTTTTCCAACGAAGCATTGAACTCCGGGAATTTCTTCAGTGCCGATATCGACGCGCGCAACAGGAAGGCCAATATGGTAACTTTCACACCCTCCTTTTCCGTTGCTTCATTGGATTCCTTGCGTAAAGCTTCCAGCTCGGTAATGTCCGCCTCGTCGAATTGCGTAACATGGGGAATCATCACCCAGTTGCGGTGCAAATTTGCTCCGGATATTTTCTTTATACGCGACAGCGGCTTGATTTGCACAGGACCGAACTTTGCGAAGTCCACCTGCGGCCAGGGCAGCAGGTTGAGCTCTGCTCCGGCGCCACGGGGCTTTGACAATTCGGCCTTTACGTAGGCCTGCACATCCCCTTTAAGTATGCGCTGCTTCGGGCCGGTACCGGTCACCAAGCCGAGATTTACCCCTAGCTCCCGAGCAAATTTCCTCACCGAGGGGCTGGCGTGGGCCTTTGCGAAGCCTGCCTCATCTATGGGGGCACTCGGTACTGGCGGACGACGGGGCTGTCCAGCGGAAACCGGGGCTGGTGGTTCTGTTTTCGGGATATTTCCCTCCGTCCCGGGCGTTTTAGGTATTTGAGCG
>DATJHX010000139.1:0-6674 GCA_035493655.1 Nitrosospira sp. | reverse complement strand
ACGCTAAATGTATTTGCTACGGCTGCCTCATGAACTCTGCAGAGCGGGCTCTCGCCTTTCAGTGCAAGGATGACTGGCTGTACGGTATATTGAGTTTACCGGAGCAGGATACCGACAAAGGTTTGTTGATAGTGGTGGGGGGGCCTCAATATCGAGTAGGGAGCCACCGTCAGTTCACGTTGCTTGCTCGCTACCTGGCCAAGCGCGGGATATCCGTTCTGCGCTTCGATTGCCGCGGAATGGGGGATAGTGAGGGAGAAAGAAGAACCTTTGAAGATTTTGAAGATGATCTTTCGTGCGCGATAGATAAATTTTTCGAAGAGGTTCCAACCCTCAAGGCTCTGGCTATTTGGGGATTATGTGATGCGGCATCAGCAACGCTTTTTTACGCTTATAGTGATCCACGTGTCACTGGTTTAGTATTGGTAAACCCATGGGTGAGGACCGAACAGGGTGTCGCTAAAGTCTATCTGAAGCACTACTATCTGAAGCGGCTTTTCGACCTTGAATTCCGGCGGAAACTATGGCGCGGCAATTTCAGTTTTATCACGTCAGTTCAATCCTTTTTCAACATTACTGCTGATGCCTTGACAGGACGAAATCAAATCAAGGCTGCTTCAAACAGAATGTCTAGTGATGCCGCCTCTCTGCCTGAACGAATGTTCTATGGACTTAGCCGTTTTGAGGGAAACATACTCCTGATCTTGAGTGGCAACGATTTTACTGCACAGGAGTTCCTGGATCTGGTAAAAGGTTCCCCTAAATGGCAAAAGCTGTTAACCTCCCCTCGAGTTCAACGATATGATTTATTGGAGGCTAATCATACCTTTTCCCAGCAGAGATGGAGAGATCAGGTGGCCGCCTGGACAGTGGCCTGGATTGAATCATGGTAAAACGCATACGATGAAAGCGTCCAGATGATGCTGGAAAGGGGAACGGACAAATTCATGTTTTATTGTATCTGTAATTAGCTCTCCAATACGTTTTTAAAATTTCACGAGAGGGCCGCGCTCACTGATTACTTATCTACGTGACCATATTTATTAATAATATGCTTGTTATTGCCCTTCATCCAGCCGCTTATCATAAATACGCCGTTAATTGCCCAGCTTAGGCTTCCGTTTTATGAGGGTTTTATGAAAATCATATTCGGCATTGTCACACTGATCATCTCAACTACATCAATAAACCTTCAAGCGGCCCAGCCACCGTACTGTGGAGATCTGGGTAATATCACTTATCAAACCTATGACTATAATGACCCGGAGGATAGGCGCCACCAACTAAAACTAGTCGAGATGGCACATTTTACGCCTAACGTCGAGAATCTCCAGCATGGAAACAGTGGAACTCTCGGAGGCGAATTAAGCTATACACTCATGATGTTTCCCAACCATCATCGAGCTCTGGCCGCACTTGGCAAGCTTTCCTTACGGGAAAAGAAGCTGAAACCGACGGGTTCAAGATATTCTATTGAGTGCTTCTTTGATCGTGGCATCCGGTTCAGGCCCAATGACGCTATGGTGCGTATGGTATATGGAAATTATTTACTGAAAGTCGGGCAACCTGATAAAGCCACCGAGCAACTTCAAATAGCTGCTGACCTCCAACCGGAAAATCCGACTATTAACTACAATCTTGGCTTGCTCTATATGCAGAGGAAAGATTATGAGCGGGCAAGAACCTATGCGAAGAAAGCGTACGAGCTCGATTTCCCGCTGTCTGGACTCAAGAATCAGTTGATAAAAGCAGGAAAATGGGAGGAGTAGGCAGTCGAAGGCAAAGTCGCGCTCCGGTTTGACAAACGAGCCGTTACAGAGTGCGGCCAAGCCGGCTCATGCAGCATTTTTCTCGGGACTTAGATGGGCTATATACCAGTCCAGGGCCTGCCCGAGTCCCTCGGGAGTCCGATGAGTCGGCGCATAGCCCAGCATGTTGCTGGCCTTGGAGATGTCGGCCTGGGAATGCCGCACATCTCCCTTGCGAAAATCGGCGTACTCGGGAGTATGATCCTTAAGATGAGGAAACTTCTCTAAAAGCAGTCCGCGCATCATCTTATAAAGTTCATTCAGACTCGTACGTTCGTTAATCGCCACGTTGTAAACCTGATTGACCGCATTAGGATCCTCCGCCAGGGCCGCGAGAAGGTTGGCCTGAACCACGTTCTCTATGAAACAGAAATCCCGACTGGTTTCACCATCACCGTTGATATACAACGTTTGATTCCTGATGAGCGCGGCAATCCATTGGGGAATCACGGCGGCGTATGCACCGTTCGGATCCTGCCTGGGCCCGAAGACATTAAAGTACCTTAATCCTATCGAGTCCACGCCATAGCAGCGGGCAAACACATCGGCATAAAGCTCATTCACATACTTGGTAACTGCGTAGGGCGAAAGCGGGCGGCCAATCACGGTTTCGACTTTAGGTAAGCCGGGGTGATCGCCATAGGTGGAACTGGATGCGGCATAAATAAAACGCCTTACATGAGCATCGCGCGCCGCCACCAGCACATTCAGAAAACCCGAAATGTTGCTTTCGTTTGTACGAATGGGATCCTGTATGGAACGAGGCACAGATCCGAGAGCCGCCTGGTGCAATACATAATCGATATCCTCGCATGCCTGCTTGCAGGTTTCCAACTCGCGGATATCGCCTTTAAAGAAGTTGAAGTTGAGCCAGGCCTCCTCACCGACCAATTCCCTTATTTGATCGAGATTCTGCCGGTGGCCCGTCGAAAAATTGTCCAGCCCAATCACTTTTTGGTTCAGCCTGAGCAAGGCCTCCAGCAAATTCGAGCCGATAAATCCGGCAACCCCTGTAACCAGCCAACGGTATTGGGTTTCCTTCAAATGCTGCAGGATGCCTTGATATCTCGTCATAATCCCGGTTTTCTCACAGCCGCCAGACGCTGAAGCCGGCATTCCGAAAGGCAGCCGGATCAAATTGGGATTTGACGTCGATAAAACATCCGTTATCGGTGATTTTGGACTGCAACTCGGCTAAAGACCTCTCCATGAATTGGCTATGCGACACTGCCACGATTACGGCATCCGCACGAGGAAGCTCTTCCCATGACTCGAGCTCCAGGCCATACTCATGACGAGCTTCATCCGGATCTGCAACCGGATCGTGGACATGAATATCGATTCCGTATGATTTGAGTTCGTTAATCAGATCGGCGACCTTGGAGTTTCTCAGGTCCGGGCAATTTTCCTTGAAAGATAACCCGAGAACATTCACTTGGGCGCCCCTTACGTTCATGTTGGCCTTAATGATGTGTTTTATCGTCTGTTCGGCGACGAACTTGGCTATACTGTCGTTGATTCTGCGTCCGGCCAGAATGACCTGGGGTATATAGCCGATCATTTCGGCCTTGTGAGTAAGGTAATAGGGATCCACACCGATGCAGTGCCCGCCTACCAGACCTGGGCGGAAAGGAAGAAAATTCCACTTCGTGCCAGCCGCCTTCAAAACTTCCATGGTATCGATGCCCAGCTTATCGAAGATGATAGCCAACTCATTCATCAATGCGATATTGAGATCGCGTTGCGTGTTTTCGATCACCTTGGCCGCCTCGGCAACCTTTATGCCGGATGCCCGGTAAACACCGGCGGTGATGATACCCTCGTAAAGCGTGGCGATTTTTTCTAGCGTGTCTTCGTCATCTCCCGACACAACCTTTAAAATACTGGTAAGCGTGTGCTGTTTATCTCCCGGATTGATACGCTCGGGAGAAAAGCCAACGTGGAAATCTTCTTTCCATTTCATTCCCGAATATTTTTCCAGAACAGGTATGCAGATTTCTTCCGTCGCCCCAGGATAAACGGTCGATTCATAGATAACGATTGCCCCTCGCTTCATATGCTTTCCAACGGATTCACTGGCGCTGGTAAGAGGCCCAAAGTCAGGCTGATGGGCAAGGTCTACAGGCGTTGGTACGGCAATCACCATGTAATCTGCCTGCGCCAGCTCTGCCGGATCTGTAGTAACCACAAGCTGAGCGGCCGCCTTGAGATCGTCGGATGAAACCTCGCCCGTCGGATCTATCCACCGCCTGTAACTCTCGACTTTACTGCCGGAAAGATCGTAACCTATGGTCTGCCGTTTCTTGCCAAACTCGACTGCCAGCGGTAATCCTACATATCCTAACCCAACCACTGCAACCACGCTCATAAACTATCTCCCCTCCTGGTTTTCACTACGGGCATATTGAATGCTAAAGCTCAATCATATCCGGTATCATTGCTCCCGATGACCTTTATTAAAACTGTACTAAAGGACAGTTTTAATAAAGGCTGTGCCAGCATATCATACCGGGAAATAATGGTAGGAAAGAGAGCGGGCAGACACCAGTCGGCTCCAAGCCCTACCGTTCGCGACTGATCTGGACCGCAAGATACCTCACCGGGGCGTTGAGCAGTATTTTTCTTTTTTAATTCCTTGCTGTTCCAGCAATCGCTCATAACAAATCAGATGCTGTGTAGAAAATGAGGGAGTTTTCATGAATCACCCAAACAAGGCCCTTTTGAATAAACTGCCGCTGATGGTTGCCGCCGTTTTGATTAGCCTGATCATTCAGGGTTGTGGCAAGAAGACCGAAGATGCCCAGACTCTGATCGCTGACGCTAGAAACTATCAGGAAAAGGGAGACAACAATGCCGCCATTATCCAGCTTAAAAACGCCTTGCAGAGCAATCCCGATAATTCGGAGGCTCGCTATCTGCTGGGCACAATCTATAACAAAACTGGCGATTTCCAATCGGCCGAGAAGGAGCTTCGCAAGGCCCTGAGCCTGGGGATGAGCCCGGCGAAGGTGATGCCGGACCTGGGACAGACCCTGCTCAATCTGGGTCAGTTTCAGCAAGTCCTAGATGAAACAGGGAAACTCGCGGGGGAGAAGAATTCGGCTGAAATTTCTACATTAAGGGGCAATTCCTTTCTTGCATTGGGTAAGACCAAGGAGGCGAAGGACCAGTTTGAACTGGCCCTCAAGGACAAGCCGGATTTTTCGGATGCGTTCATCGGCCTGGCAAAATATTCACTCTCAGCCAGAGATATTGAGGCAGCAACGGATTTCGCCGAACAAGCCGTAACACGAGATCCGAAGAACGCCGATGCCTGGCTTTTCAAATGTGACCTGCTGCGCCTGCAGGGCAAGGTTGAGCTCGGCCTCGCCGCGTATGACGAGGTTATAAAGTTGAAGCCGAATGGGCTAGACGCCTACCTCAACAAGGCGTTCCTCGAAATCGGTACAGGAAAATTCGAGGCTGCCGAGGCAAATATAAAAACGGCGCGCAAAGTGAAGCCTAATGGGCTCATGGTTTTTTACGCCCAAGCGTTGCTTGACTTCAACCGGGGAAAGCACGCTGCGGCACTGGAGTCGTTACAACAGGTATTGCGTTCCACTCCCGATCACATGCCGAGCGTATTACTGGCAGGAGCGGTACAAATCGCTCTGGGATCAGCACAACAAGCGGAACAACATCTGAAGTATTATCTGGAGAGGGATCCAAAAAATCTTTATGCGCGCAAATTGTTGGCTTCCGTTCTCCTGAAAGGCCGCCAAACTCAGCGGGCGATCGACGTGCTGTCCCCGGCGCTAAATAGCACACAACAGGATCCTCAATTGCTCGCCCTGGCGGGCGAATCTTACATGCAGGCTAGAGAGTTCGTCAAAGCGACAGAATATTTTGAAAAGGCAAGCGCCATTGCGCCACAAAGCGCCGCACTTCACACCGCCTTGAGCATGAGCAAATTGAGTCAAGGCGAAGGTGCTCGTGCCGTGGCCGAGTTGGAAAGAGCAATAAAGCTCGACCCTAAATCATTCCAGGCGGGCATTTTGCTGGTTATGACCCATCTACGTCTTAATGAGTTCGACAAGGCCCTCTCAGCAGCCAAAGCTCTTGAGAAGGATCATCCGGATAATCCGCTTATCCAGAATCTCAAAGGGACTGCCTACTTGAGCAAGAAAGACCCGGTTGGCGCACGCGCAAGTTTTGAAAAAGCACTTGCGCTCCAGCCCACCTATTTTCCCGCAGTGGCAAACCTTGCGCAACTCGACCTGCAGGATAAAAAACCGGATGCCGCTAAAAAACGCTTTGAAGCCATCCTGGAAAAGGACAAAAAAAATGTTCAGGCCATGAACGCTCTGTCCAGTCTCGCCCTCAGCCAAGGACAGAACAAGGAGGCCACGCAGTGGCTGGAGCGAGCCAGCCAGGAGAATCCGGATGAGCTTCAGCCTGCTATTGTGCTGGCGGCACATTATCTTCGCTTGGGAGAGAAGCAGAAATCCCTAACGCTGGCCCAGAAACTGCAAGGTGCAAACCCAGGTAACCCCGGAGTTCTGGAACTACTGGCGCAGGCTCAGCTTGGGAACAACGATAAGGCCGCCGCTCTCGACAGCTACAGTCGCCTTGCTGCAATGCAGCCTGAATCTCCCGCTATTCAGCTCCAAATCGCCTCTATTCAACTGGCAAACCAGAACCCCACGGCGGCGTCGGATGCGCTAAAGAAGGCGCTGGCCATAAAACCGGATTATCTTGATGCGCAGTTAGCGCAGGTTGTGCTTGAGTCGCGCCAGGGAAATTATGAAAAAGCTATTGCGATTTCACATCGAATTCAAAAGCAACAGAAAAAATCGCCTGTGGGTTATATAGCGGAAGGGGATCTGT
>DATJHX010000138.1:0-4379 GCA_035493655.1 Nitrosospira sp. | reverse complement strand
CCGCGCGCGCAAGGTAGCCGGGCTGGATTGGAGCGACGCGATCACAAACGGCACCGCCAGCTCCTGAGCAAGCTGGTGGAAAGAGTCGCGCTCATCCTGTTTGAGAAATGCTGCGTCCACAATTACAGGCACACCTGCCGTGAGCAATTCCCGCGCTAGCTCATGGAGCCGCTCATAGGTGAGCTGTGTTGCATCGCTGCCGTAAATGCCGCTTGGATGAGAACGGCTGTCCGCCAGAGGCAATAATCCGAACAGGCGTTTGCGCTCCACATCGGAACGGATGCGTATAGCCTGGAGCCGCTCCAGCGCTGCCTGGGCGAAAGTAGTCTTGCCCGAACCTGGCAGTCCATGAGTAATGATCAACGCAGGCCGGTATAGCGCCAGGCATTCCGCCGCCAGCGTAAGAAAACTACGGCAACTTTCCAAAGCCTTCACTTTGCCGTTGCCGGGCAGGCCGGACTGTTTAGCGTGGATGGCGTTGACCATGGCGCGCACTGTCGCGCGGGAGGCGATATAAAAACGCAGCAGCCGTACACCCTTGTAATCCCCGGTGATTTCCAGATAGGCATTCAAAAAGCGATAGGCAAGCATGGGAAGTTTCCAGTGCAGCAGATCCATGATGGCGAATGCGATTTCGTTCATCACATCGATCCAGCGCAGCGCGGGATCAAATTCCATGCAATCGAAGGGAATGGGCTGCCGGTGAATGAGGACGATATTGCCGAGATGCAGATCGCCGTGGCACTCGCGCACGAAGCCTTGCGCGTGACGTCGCTCGAAATGCTCCCTGCAGTCAGCATATTCTTTCTCCGCGGCTTGGCGCAACGCGATTACACTGACCGCATCTTCGCTATTCGCCAGCAGGATTTGCAATCTATCAAAGACTTGAAATGCTGCAGAATACACGGCAGCGGCGGAACCAAACTTGGACCCCGGTTCGGCCGGAACAAGATTTCCATGGAAATCCGCGATGGTTGAGGCCAGACTGTCGATGTGCTGCGGCATGAGTTTGCCGCGCGCGGCAAGCTTATCCAACTCATTCGAGATCGGAAAACGCCGCATCCTTACTGCATATTCTATAGCGGGCTGCCCGCCGAACTCGGGCGTATCTGGCTTCCCACTGATGGGAATTACATCGCGATATATCTGCGGCGCCAAGCGACGGTTAAGCCGGATTTCTTCCTCACAATAATAGCGGCGTGATTCCAGGCTGGTGAAATTCAAAAAGCCCAAATCGAGGGCTTTTTTGATCTTATAGGCATAGCGCCCGGCCAGAAAGACCCATGAAATATGCGTTTCGGCCAGTCGCACATTTTTCACAGCATGAGGATAGCGGCTGCCATCCATCAAGGCGGCGACCAGCCTGCTTTGATCATCTTCCCCGGTTCGTGGAGCATCGAGAGGCGGTCTCGGCCGGCTGGGTTTCTTAGGCATCCTGTTTGATTCCTGATTGTTTCCGTTACTCTCAAAAGGACTCATCCAAATAATAGTACGGCTGGATATGCCCTACGGAAGTATCTGGACTAATCCCTAATCCCTAATTCTCTTAAGTGCGGCAATTTGTCGCATTATCCGATATCTCAAAATGGTTTATTCTTCCCGCTACTCTAATGAATAGCCGGGCATGAGTGGCCTGCAAAATCGAATGAGGCCTTGTTCTTGCAATCACGGGTTATCGGAATGATATGGAAAAGCTAAAAAGAATTATTCCACCAATGATGGTCGCAGTATTCGCTGCCCGCAGCGCTACGGCCCTTGCAGATCATGGCTCGCTAGGCTTCGGGATCGGTACCGCATCCCCGATCATCACTCAAACCGGCATAACGCTTCCCGCAGGTATGTGGGCGGGCGGTTTAATTACTCAATTCACCAGTTTCAATAGTGCTTCGAGCGCCACGCTTCTCGATTTGAAGAACAATGCGATCGATGACGCGCACGGCGATGTCCATAGTGTCAAATCAATGATACAGCCATCAGTTTTTGCCGCCTATGGTGTCACCGACAATTTGACCCTGGGCATCAGGCTTCCTTACGTGCAGCGTTTCGGCGTCCGCTCACCGAACGAGGATGGCGATGCGGTCAATAACCAGGGCGACCCGGGCGGTTTTGGAGGCGTGTCGGTTTTCAGCCAATATCGCTTTTTTCATACACTCGATAATCTGAACCATCTCTCCCTGGTGGTTGCGCTCAAGACCCCTTCAGGCATGACTCATGTCAAAACCAATCAGGGTGACCGTTTTGAAGCGCATCATCAACCCAATAGTGGCGCGTGGAGCCCCTCTGCTGGATTTTCCTTCACAAGGGCCATGGGAAAGTTTTCGTTCGACAGCAGCGTTCTGTATACGGTAGCGACCACGGGCTCGCAAAAAACCGACCTCGGCGATACCTTCGATTACAACATTGCGCTTTCCTATGCTTTCGTGGGCGTAGCTAAAAACAACCTTTTTGTGGACAGCAATAACGCGCCCTGGACGGCCGTTCTGGAACTCAACGGCATGTGGCAGGATCGTCAAAAGACCGCTCGCCTGATCGACCCGAACTCGGGCGGAAATACCATTTATATTTCACCGGGCATCCGATATGCTGGCGGCAGGAACTGGAATACCGCATTATCGGTCGGCACGCCGATAGTCAAAGACATGAATGGATATCAAACGCCCCCGGATTACCGGATCACTTACCGTCTGGTTTTTTCATTCTGATGCCAAGCGATACTATTGAAGATTTCGACCAAAGATAATAAGAACGATAGTACTCGCGCTATGAGAAGGACTGTCCGCATTTATAGCAGTATAACCATACATAGGGTTCCCAAATGTTCTCGCTGAACGTTCGCAAGCTGTTCGGCTGCCTGCTGTTAATCATCGCAACCGCATTCAGCACCACAAGCTACGGCGATCATGATGGATTTACAGTTGGGAAGGCGGATTACACGCATTATCCGCAGGGCGGAGGCCTTGCTGTTACTGCCGCCTTCGGTCCGGATGGCCGCCTGTGGCGCATCGTGCCTGAGAAGCAGTATGTGTATGTGGACTATTCGACCGATCTGGGCAAGACCTTCAGCGCGCCTGTGCGCGTCAACCATGAACCGCAGCGCATCAAAGCGAGCAGCGAGAACCGCCCCGGCATTGCAGTGGATCGTTCCGGTAAAATATACGTGACGTTTGCGGCGGAAGCCACTCAGCCAATCGCGCAATACTTCAGTATATCGGCCGATAATGGACGGAGCTTTTCAACGCCAGTGGCTGTGAGTGATCAGGCGGCTGAAGCAAATTCCTTTGAAGGCCGGTTGGCGCTGAACCCTTCAGGAAAAGTTTATATCTTCTGGCTGGACGAACGCGACCGAACCGATTGGAGACAGCCCGGCAATGCAATATATTTCACCACCATTGACGGCCATGGTAGCGTTAATCCGGCCAATCGAAAACTTTCCGGCACTATTTGCGAATGCTGCCGTATTGCCGCTTCGTTCGATAATGATGGCCTGCCCGTTCTGCTTGCACGTTTAATTTATCCCGATGATATCAGGGATCACGGTCTGATCAGGCTGCGAGTGAACGGTGAAGCGCCGCTTTCCTGGCGGGTGACATTTGATCAATGGGAGCTCAAGGGCTGCCCGGAACACGGGCCTGCGATTTCCATTAGCAACGACGATCGATACCATATCGCCTGGTTCACGCAAGGCAATGTCCGCCAGGGATTGTTTTACGCCTATTCAAGCGATCAGGGGCAGCATTTCTCGAACCCAATGCCATTTGGCACGCCAGGACGATTGCCCAGCCATCCTGATATCCTGGCTCGAGGAAAGCAGGTTATCCTGACCTGGACCGAGTTCGATGGCGACAAAACATATCTTGTTGTCATGCAGTCGAGCAATGGAGGACAGACATGGCTTCAGCCTCAAACCGTTGCGGAGAGCAAAACCGGCACTGATTTTCCATTTCTGCTGGCTAGCAATGAGGATGTTTTCGTTTCATGGAACAGCAAGAAAGAGGGTTATCGCCTCATAAGGATAGCTCCACCAGGTCCAGTTTCATCCAGTTAACTGACTCGGATTTTTGCGGTTTCAACCTTCAGTCGGATCAGTCGGGCTGCCAACCCTGGACGCGAGATCCAGAGCAAGCTGCTTAAGCGTTTCGCCTTCCTCCAACCCATCCAGAAATCTCTGCGGAATGCCGGAGAGGCCGGCTTGAGCTCCTACCAGCGCGCCGGTGAGTATGGCACGCGATTGGTTTTGCCCGCCCCCGTTTATAGCGTTGAGTACGGCCGATTCGAAATCGTCGTGGAAGCGGGCAGCAAGGTAATAAGCAGCGGGAAGCTGATGATAAATGGCGCAAGGCATGCCATAAACAATCGATACCTTCCAGGCAGGCTCTATG
>DATJHX010000137.1:0-12074 GCA_035493655.1 Nitrosospira sp. | reverse complement strand
GCCATTTCACGGCAGTGCCGGGCACACTCGCGGCACACCCTGGCGCAGTCTTCCATGCCGTCAATCTGCTCGCAACTCTTGGCGCAGGCGTCGCACACGTCGGCGCAGACCCTGCAGATCTGTTTGCTAAAAGCCGAACTGCCCAGCATGAAATTGGTCGAGGTCTGGCAGATCTCGGCGCAGTTCATCATCAACCGGAAATGGTCGGCCTCGACGTGCTTGCCACCAGACTCCAGGCAATGGTTCATCGCTTCATGCAGACAGGTTTGATGGCATCGATTACATGCGTCTACGCACGCCTGCATTTTGGGGTCGGTAGTGTGAGTCATAGCAGTGCCTCCTTCAGGTTATTAGTTAACAGTCTTCAGCTTCAAGGAGAAAGGAAAACAACTTTATAACCTTGGGGCTTACGTTCAGGAAAATCTGTACGGAGGCGCACAAAGAATCTTTTGGACCGACCCTGATTCCAAGCCGCCTGATCGCTAATTCTTCGAGTAGTTTTTTGTGTTCTTGCACCTTAGCCTGCATTTCTCTGGCTGAGTCTCATAGCGTTTGGCCGTCATTATGATCAGCACTGGTGCGAGGGTTTTTAACCGTCTGGCCTATGTCCAACGGCTAAGGGGTCATTTGTGCGCAGGAAACTAACAGACCGAGAATCGCGAAAACGCAAAGAATGCTTTTGGTTCATGGGAACCTTGAGCAAATTAAAGCCAAGCAGCGGGTATTAACTACGCTCTTCTAATCCGCTGGCTTTCAGCCAGCCTTCGCCCCATGGGGGAATTAAACCCGCAGAGATTAAGATTCCGACAATTGTCTGAATACCTCAGGGCTATTTCACCCTGGTTACGACATAGTCTGAGCCCTGTTGTATGAACTCGACTTCAACTTTTTTGCCAACCGCCAGGTTGTCGAACAGCGCCTTGTCCTTGACCGAAAAACCCATAGTCATGGCAGGCCAATTCAGGCTTTTGACCGGTTCATGCGCAAGTGTCACCTTGCCGTTGGCCGCATCCACGGCTTTAACAACTGCCTTCATTTGATGGATCGTGGCCCTGGAACCATTGGTCTGAGGCTTATTGCCCGTATCTTTCATCTCCATGTCTTTCATATCCATACCTTTCATATCCATACCTTTCATGTCGGCGGATTGTGCGGTACCAAAGCATGAAGCGGATAAGGCGAGAATTAAAGCGATAGCTGAGGTGAATTTCATAGTGTTCTCCTTTGCGGTCGTAAAACTGCGAAAAATTTTGCCCTTTTCATAAAATTCCCTGTTTAAGAGGATTAGAAGAAATAAATGGCGTTAATGAAGCGGATGAATCAACAATAATGTGTCTTGATGTCGTGCCATGTTTGCCATTGGCGGATTACGTTTGCCTCCACTTATACGACTGCTGTCTTCGGTAAATTCTGCTTCCCTCAACCCTCTACTGAGCTAGCTTTTGAGGGGTTACGCTTTGCTCCACCCATCCTACACCGGGTATAAACAATATTTCATATACTTATATCGTAATATTAAATAATATATAGCGTGTGAAACACTTCAATAAACACGTCAATTCATGCCAAATGAAAACCTGGAGAAAGCGCCATAAATCATACGTCATATATCCATATTTTGGCGCAAGCCCCACTCCTTGACAAGCGCATAAATGGCGGGGATGACTATCAAGGTGAGTATCGTCGATGACACCATACCGCCGACCATGGGCGCGGCAATGCGTCGCATGACTTCCGAACCGGTACCGCTGCCCCACATGATGGGCAGTAGCCCCGCCATAATGGCCACGACGGTCATGATCTTCGGCCGCACGCGCTCGACCGCACCCTCCATCACTGCCGCGTATAGGTCAGCCACCGTCGGCTTGCCGCCTGTGGCTGCGCGTTTTTTCTTGATGTCGTCCCAGGCTTGGTCGAGATAGATGAGCATTACGATACCCGTCTCCGCGGCAACCCCGAGCAACGCAATGAAACCCACGCCGACCGCGACGCTGAGGTTGTAGCCAAGCAGCCACATCAGCCATACGCCGCCCACTAGCGAAAATGGAACCGATAGCATGACAATGAGGGTTTCGGTCAGTCGCCTGAAGTTGAGGTAGAGGAGCAGGAAGATGATCGCCAGGGTAAGCGGTATGACTATTCTCAGCTTTTGCTTGGCCCGCTCCATATATTCAAACTGGCCGCTCCAGGTCGCGTAATATCCTGGCGGGAATTTCACCTGCTCGCGCACTGCCTTTTGCGCCTCGGCTACATAACCTCCAATGTCACGGTTGCGAATATCAACGAAAATGTATGTTGACAGCAGCGCGTTCTCGGTGCGAATGCTGGGAGGAGCTTTGATAGTTTTCACGCTCGCAAGCTGCCCCAAGGGGATCATGCCGCCACTCGGAGTAGGAATTAGGACCTGGCTGGCGATGGCCGATGGATCGTGCCGCAGCTCGCGTGGATAGCGCACCGTAACAGCAAATCGTTCGCGGCCCTCCACCGTGGTTGTCAGCGTCTCGCTGCCCAGCGCCACAGAAATTACGTCCAGCAGATCGCCGACCGCCAGTCCGTAACGGGCGAGCTCGATACGGTCAGGCTGGATATCGAGGTAATAACCGCCGGTAGTACGTTCCGCATAGGCGCTGGTGGTTCCAGGCACCGTTTTAACCACAGCCTCGATGTGCTTGGCAAGCTCCTCCATTTCACCTAAATCCTTGCCGAATACCTTGATGCCGATCGGCGTGCGAATACCCGTGGCCAGCATGTCGATCCTGTTCTTGATTGGCATGGTCCAGGCATTGCTGACCCCCGGAATCTGAAGAGCCTGATCCAGTTCAGCGATCAGCTTGTCTATGGTCATACCGTCACGCCATTCGCTTTCCGGTTTCAGGTTGATGATTGTTTCCGCCATCTCCAGCGGGGCCGGATCGGTAGCAGTATTGGCCCGTCCGGCTTTACCAAATACTGACGCAACCTCGGGAAAACTCTTGATGATCTTATCCTGTGTCTGCAGCAGCTCGGCGGATTTCGTGACCGACACTGCCGGCAGGGTGATGGGCATATACAGCAGACTTCCTTCGTTCAATACAGGCATGAACTCGCTGCCCAGCTTCATCGCGGGAAATACCGAAACTGAAAGCATTACCACAGCCGCGCCTATGGTCAGTTTCTTCCAGCGCATTACCCAGGCAATCGCGGGGCGATAAATCCATATCAGGAAGCGGTTAACAGGATTTTTCCGCTCCGGCAGAATCTTGCCGCGGATGAACAAATGCATCAGCACCGGCACCAGTGTGATGGACAGAAGCGCAGCGCCTGCCATGGCAAACGTTTTGGTATAGGCGAGCGGCGCGAACATGCGCCCTTCCTGCGCTTCCAGCGTAAATACCGGCAGGAATGAAACCGTAATGATGAGCAGGCTGAAAAATAACGCGGGCCCGACCTCACGGCAGGCCTCAATGATGATCTGCAAGCGGGGTGCGCCGGGCGGCGCGCGCTCCAGATGCTTATGCGCGTTCTCGATCATGACGATCGCGGCATCTACCATGGCGCCGATGGCGATAGCGATGCCTCCCAGGCTCATGATGTTGGAATTGAGCCCCAACATATGCATGGCTGTAAGTGCGATGAGCACACCGATAGGCAGCATGATGATGGCCACCAGTGCGCTGCGGGCGTGCAGGAGAAATACCATGCAGACCACAGCCACGACGATGCTCTCCTCGATCAGTATGCGCTTCAGATTGTTGACAGCGCGATGGATCAGGTCCGAACGGTCATAGACGGCCTGCAATGACACGCCCTCGGGCAAACCGCTGGAGATTTCCGCAATCCTGCTTTTAAGGTTATCGATCACATCAAGCGCATTCTGGCCGTAACGCGCCACCGCGATGCCGGAAACAGCTTCACCCTCGCCGTTCAATTCCGCGATGCCGCGCCGCTCGTCCGGCGCCAGTTCGACCCTTGCCACATCGCGGACCAGCACTGGAGTGCCCTGCTCCGCCTTGACCACCAGATTCTCGATGTCGGATATGCCGTGCAGGTAGCCCCGGCCTCGCACCACGTATTCGGTCTCGGCCATTTCGATTACCCGTCCCCCCACGTCGCGATTGCTGGCGCGAATTACCGCGGCGACGGTGTTGAGGGAAATGCCATAAGCCTGCAGCTTGCGTGGCTCAACGGTGACCTGGTAGGTTTTGACGAAGCCGCCTACGCTCGCCACTTCTGCCACGCCAGGGGCCTTGGTAAGCTGATAACGTACGAACCAGTCCTGTATGGTGCGCAGTTCCGCGAGCGTATACTGGGCTGCGGTCACCACATATTGGTAGACCCAGCCGACGCCGGTGGCATCGGGCCCCAAGGTGGGAGTGACACCTCGCGGCATACGCCCTGAGGCAAAATTGAGATATTCGAGGACTCTCGTGCGTGCCCAGTAGATGTCGGTGTGATCCTCGAAAATAACGTAGATAAAGGATGCACCAAATACGGAAAGGCCCCGCACTACCTTGGATTTCGGAACCGCCAGCATGGCCGTGCTCAATGGGTAGGTAACCTGATCCTCCACCACTTGCGGCGCCTGGCCCGGATACTCGGTGTAAATGATGACCTGCACATCCGAGAGATCAGGAATCGCATCCAGCGGCGTATGTTTCACCGCATAAATACCCAGGCCGATCATAAATGCAGTGCCCAGTAGCACCAGGAAGGTATTGCGCGCAGACCACTCGATGATGCGCGCGAGCATCAGCGCTGTCTCCGATTGCCGTCGACCGAGCTGGCATGGGGGCTGACAGCGGGACCGCTGCCGGCAGGCTGGATGCGAACAATGAAGTATTCGCCAGCCGGCTCTTCAATTATCTCGAAGTCGACTTCCTGGCCGGGCTTCAGCGGCCGCAGCAACGCCGCGTCCCTGACACGAAAATCCATGATCATCGCTGGCCACTTAAGACTGGCAATCGGATCGTGAGCAATCGTGACCGTCGCATGCACCCAGTCGAGCGCTTCGATGCGCCCTACGCCACGATGACTTGCCCGAGCAGGCGCCGTGGTAGAGGCACTCGATTCAACCCGGCCGTTTTTGCCAGACGTGGAGGCCAGGGCATTGTGGCCAAATCCACCCAGCGCCGCCTTAAGGTTGCTCTCGGCGTCAATCAGGAAGTTCGCGCTGACCACCACCGTTTCCCCGGCTTTCAGCCCGCCGAGAACTTCAGCGTACCCGTCGGCACGTATGCCAAGTTTTACCGTTCGTGGTTCATACCGGCCCTCGCCAAGCTCGACCAGCACCAGGTGCCGAATGCCGGTATCGAGCACCGCCGAGTCGGGCACAGTAAGCACCTTGTCTTTAGTGTGGTACGAGGCGAGCTCCACTCTTCCGTACATGTCGGGCTTGAGCAAGCCTTGCTTGTTGGGCAGCTCGATGCGCACTTTGGCGGTACGCGTCTCGGGGTTTACCGTGGGATAGATGAATGCAACTTTGCCATTGAAAACCTTATCCGGGTAGGCATCTATCCGGATAGTAGCCATCTGGCCCTGCCGCACGAGGCCCAGATCGTGTTCGAAAACGTCGGCCAACATCCACACACTCGACAAATCGGCGATCCGATATAGAATCTGCCCCGACATGAAGCGCTCCCCCTGGATTGCGAGCTTGTCCAATACCAAGCCATTTGCCGCCGAGCGCAACGTTAGATGCTGTTTAACCTCGCCATCCTGCTGCAGATGCTGTAACTCGATTTCCGATATGTCCCAGTTGCGCAGCCTTTGCAAAGCGCTTTCCGCCAGGTGTTGCATCCCGGCTTGCGTTTCCCGACTGCCATGCTCCACTGAGCGCAATCCTTTTCTGGCGATAAGATACTCGTGCTGTGCCGTAATCAGTTCCGGACTGTATACATCCATCAGCGCATCGCCTTTCTTTACCGCCTGGCCCGTAGTGTTGACATAGAGGCGCTGGATCCAACCCTCGAACTTGGGCGCTACCGTGTACAAGCGACGCTCATCTACTTGCACGGTCGCCACTGCCCTGATGGTGCGGGCGAGTTGACGCAGCGTGACTGCCTCGGTTCTTACCCCCAGCTTTTGTATTTTTTCCGTGCTGATCTTTACTACCGAACCATCAAATGGCGACTCTTCACCCTCGTAAACCGGGAGATAATCCATGCCCATCGAATCTTTCTTTGGTACCGGGGAAGTATCAGGATGACCCATCGGATTACGGTAATAGAGAATTTTGCCCTTCTTCCCTGTAGAGGCCGCAGGAGTTGTCCCGGCTTGGGGCGTGCCGGTCGGCGAAGGAATGGATTGATTCCTGCCCCACCAGTATCCGACTGCCAAGAAAGCTACGGGCAGCACAATTACGACGATCAGTTTGATGATGAATTTCACATGAGGCTCCGCTTATGCATGTGATCTATCGAGCCGGCAGGCAGGCAGGGTCACCGGAGTGATTTGCCGGTGAGCAGGTCGATTTCCGCCAGGGCTTTGTTGTAGCTTGTCGTGGCGGTCGCAAGGCTGATTTCATAATTGAATACGGTCATCTGGCTATCGAGCAGAGTCAGGAAATCCACCCGGTTGACCCGGTAGGCGCTTAGCGCCGATTCGACTGTAAGCCGGGCCTGCGGCAGGATGGTGGTCTGGTAGAGGTGTGCCGATTTGAGACTTTGCTCCGCTATCGCCATCTGCTGACGCAGGCTGGCCGCGACTTCATTGCGCTGCGCCTCGAACATACTCTGGGCCTGGTCCCGCCTGGCCGCGGCTTCTGCGACGCGTGGCGCGAGCTTGTTCTCACGCCACACCGGCAGGTTGACTGCCACGGTCAGGGTGACCATGTCGGGACGCCGGGAACCGTCGAGCATATTGTCGCGCTGGCCATACGCGAGGCGTAAATCAAAGTCGGGATAGTAATTTTTGCGTGCCAGTTCCAGCGCTTTTTTATTGCCTTCCACCATGCTTTGCAATGCCAGTAATTGCGGCCGCTGCGCCAGGGCGATATCGCGCAATGATTCCAGATCCAGATGCTCTGCCTGTAATTGCGGCGGCTCCGGCACAGGCACAGCGGCATTTGCGCCGCGGCCAAGCGTCCGCACAAGCTCCGCTTCAACCACTGGACGTTCGCGCGCAAGCTTGAGCAACTCGTCCAGGATTCTGGATACCTGCGTCTGCGCCTTGAGTGCGTCCGCCTGGCTTCCCATTCCTGCCTGGTAGTGGTCAACGGCGAGATGAAGAAGATCCTCCACGATCAGTTTGTTCTTTTCGATCAACCGGATTCTCTCCAGCGTAAGCCCCAGATCGAAATAGGCGATCTTGATGTCTCGTATCACACGGTTTACAGTTTCCTGGTAACCATGGCTGATACTCTCCGCATCCCTGGCCGCAATTGCTCCACGCAGGCCGCGTTTTCCCGGAAAAGGCAGGCGCTGGGATAAACCGATCATTTTCATGGTCATGTCTTCCCGGTTGAAAGGGGAAGATGCCAGGGGAGCGTTGATCACCCCCGCTTCAAGCACCGGATCGTCAAGCGCTTCTGCGGGCGAAACCCGCTGTGCGGCAGCTTCACGCTCGCGTAGCGCAGCCCGGATTTCAGGATTGTTTTCGAGGGCTTCGGCAACGAGCATGTCTAACTGAGCGCCCGCGGACACCGGGCGAGCTCCCGAGAATATTTGAGAAGCTTTCAGCGTGACGAAATCATGGTGTTCCAGCGGTATACGGGTACCGGCCGGAATCTCTGCCTTCGCGTTTCCTGAAAACGTGGATATGGCAAATATGAGGCAGATGGCTCTGCTTCCAGTCATAGAGATAGTCATCCTGATCTCTCCTTAAATCTCCCTGGCGCACAGTAATGGCCACATTGATCCGGCAAGTGGCGTGGCCGCCAACAAGCGACCTCGACTTAGGGCCAATAACACCAGGAACGTTGCTCTAACCGGATTAAACGGGATTAAATGGGATTACGGTTAACTCGCAGTTGCAGCAGCCGAAAACATGGCCTTGCAATAGGCGAATTAATAGACGAATGTCTTCTGTGGGAAGGCTAGGTAAGGGGAGGACGCTGCGGTTGCGGGAGAATGGATGAAGTAAAGCGGGAGTTGAACCATGCTGCGTAGGAAAATTCAACGGCGACATTCAGCCCTGCGGCTGCAGGAGGCAGACCGGTGCCGCTTATATGACAAACGACGCCATCACATGATAAGACGAAGGCTGCATCGGTGTTGCCATCGTTTCCCTGGAGTTGCGGCTGATAGTCAGCATCATGCTGACTGCAGGCTATGGAAGAAGGAGAATGAACCACTGCTTCACGAGCGGCATCTGAATCCCGAGCTTGCATTATCTGGGCGCAAAGCGGCATGATGGCCGCCAAGGCGCCTTGCAGGGGCAACCCAAGCATGATCAGAACGAGTACAAGCCTGCGAAAAGATGAACTCATGTTGATTAGTATGCATATTTTGCCCGCATAGAGCAATAGATTTTCGCCACAAAACGAATCTCTTGCAATATCGCTCTCGAGCTTGTTCAGAAAACCTTTTTTCAGATAACTTTGCTATTTTCAACCCATGATCTATAAAAATACAAAGCGGCCTTAAGCAATCCGCTCAGAATGCCGGAAAACGGCGGTGATCCGGATGAGGCAGGAATGGATCAGGTTGTGTAAAACAATGTAAGCGTGTCAGGAGGCTGGATGAGCGTCCCCATTAATGAAGCAATATTTCAGAGCGGCACGATCGAGCAGCGCTTTTTCTCCAAGGATTGCGAAACCGGAGACTCAGAGCTTTTCAATGTTCCCTTTCCGGTATCGTTTCCAAATCAAACTCAGAAGGATATTCGCGTGATTGTTACCGCAAACGACTTGAATGTTCCGCGAGCGGCCCACCATGCTGCCGTGGTCGGAATCGCTCAGAACGTAACGACTGGCGGCTTCGCGCTGAAGGTTCGCAACTCGGATTGCGCGGCTGGCTTCGCTGGCATGAACTGGATGGCAATATTGGAGACGCCGGGTAGGCAGCAGAAGCCGGTTAACCTGCGCATGGGAGTACTCCAGCCACAATTCTTCAGCTCTGATTGCAACTCTGGAGACACAAGGGATTTTGCGGCTTCCTTCAGTTCATCTCTTGATAGCTTGCCTGTTGTCCTGGTTACCGCGAACAACCTCAACGTCCAGGGTCACAATGCTGCGGCGGTGGGCATCGTGATGGATTCAGGGATTGCAGACCTGGCAACAAAAGGAATCACGCTGAAAACCCGCAATTCCGACTGTGCTGCGGGTAGTTGCGGATTCTACTATGCGGCGCTTTCGCATGGCGCGCCAGGCAGAGGAGACCTGATAGTTGACACCGGCGAGGTGTATGAACAGTCTTTCCTTAATGATTGTAATTCCGGAGATACCCGTGACTGGGACGTGTATTTTCACCAGCCATTCCTCACTCCACCTATCGTGCTGGTGACAGCTTATCATTCCAGACTCGACACTGTTCACCCGGCGGCTGCGGTTGGCATGGCTCGCAACGTAACACCCTTTGGTTTTACCCTGGTCGGGCGCAATTCGGATTGTTTTGGCCCGACAGGTCTGGGAGGTCAAGTCATCGCTAGTTCAGCCGGATTCTATTGGGTGGCGATAGGCTGTGCTACCGGTTGCGGATGAGCATCCCCATCGAAAACGAAAACATCTCAAGCGAAAACAAGCCGCAAACCTAAAGTATCAAATCACTTCTCAGCCTTTTGCCTGGTCCAGATAAGGAGAACGGTAATGGTGAATAAGAATAATCCCAGTGTGGAAGAGATTCTTTTGTCGAAGGCATTTCCTGACCTGCAACTGACGCGGGCTGAAACGGAAGCAATTGCGGGAATGCAGAAGACGCTTGTCGATGAGCGAATGAAGGCCAACATTGACGAACTCTTCAAGAGTGTCTTGAAACCGCGCCTCGAAATACTGGAAGCTGTGCAGAAGGCCGGGGAAGACAGCCCTTTAGCGCGAGCGGAACAGATAGTCGGTGCAAGGGCGCGTATACCCGGCCTTCCCGAATTTCGCCCGCAAGGCATTCTTGTTCCGCCCCCTCCCCCTATCAGCACGCTGTCGCTTTGCCTCAACCCGCCATATCTCATCGGTAGCCCTAACCCGGAGTTTGCGGATTGTATCGACCAGAATCCGCTTTATGCAGCGATATCTGACTTCGCCGACCGCAATCGAGGAATTCTGTCGGTGGGGGCGCGCGTTGGAAGCACACTACCTGGAACTCGCGACCTCAATTTATGTACCCGAGACGGCTTTTTCACTTTTGAGGCTAATATTGCCAGGGCTAATCTTACCCATTTCGTGAATTTTCCCACACCTCTGAACCAGGGCGGAATCATGTCGGTAACAATTGATGTGGTATTACCGACAGAAGAGCCTTTTTTCGTGCTGGAGGGTAGCCGGCGAAGCACCGGTAACGGTCTGGTTGGCGTTCTTGGCCAGATTTACCTCACTCTTTATGGATTGGCGCAGCAGAGTCCTCGTATCCAAAGCCGAACATTTCTCCTGGCGCTACAATCTCAACTAAGCAGCCTTAATAGCAGAATGTACTTGCAACTCCCCTTCTCTTTATCTAATTCTCTCATCATGCAAGCAGGTGCCCGGAACATCGGGATATCCGTCGATGCGAGAGTCACAGCCTTCCGGGCAGGCTCGAATGATCCCGAAGCAGGTTTTGCCGGGGTTGACCTGAGGGACCCGTTCTCTCAGACACATGCTATCTGGCTGTTGAGAACTCCGGGCGGACCAATAAATATCCCGAGAATGTGCCTCAATTTCATACCTCAAGGCTGGATTCCCGAGTTGGGCCATTACACTGCCTGACGCTGTCTACCAACCATTTCCGGTCTAACCGATTCTCAACGAGCCAGGCTTTTCGACTGGCCGTTAATCCCTGTCGCTTGCCTCGGCGGTACTGGGCTTCGCCTCCCTTATGGGCAGGCTCAGCAGTGAAAATCGGAAACAATATCGAAGCAGAGCCCGGCGTATAATCGAGTCATGGTTCTACTGGTACTTGCATCTTTGTAACGAACAAGATCCGGAATCGATTGAAAGTAGAAGAGATGAAGCTTGTTCCGCATTTTTCGAGGATGGCGGCGTGCATTGCGGTGACGGCAATCATGGCGGCAATTGTAGTGATTGAACTCGCATTGCCTAACCGCGCTCAAGGAGCCGGCCCGCATGTTCATGGCGTAGCAGCTCTGGAAATTGCCCTGGACGGGGCTACAGTGCAGATCAATCTGAATAGCCCGCTAGATAATCTGCTAGGGTTCGAGCGTGTGCCACGGAACGAGAAGGAGCGCGAAACGGTCAGAACGGTGACCTCAAAGCTGCGTCAGGCCGATAATCTCTTCATCTTTACTCCTGCAGCCCAGTGCCGCCTCAGCGCCGTCCGGCTGGAGTCTCCCCGGCTTCCTTCCGAACTACTGATGCCTCGCTCCAGTTCGGGAAGTGACAAGTCCAAAGGTGCCAAGTATGACAAAGATGACAAATCTTCCGCTTCGTCACCCCTTCCGCGCGGATCAACTTCTTCCGCGTCTATGCCCTCCGTAACTGCTCCTGTCGGCGAGCATACCGAGGACCATGCGGAGCTGGAAGCCACCTGGAATTTTCGGTGCGCGGCACCGCAGGCTTTGCACGACATTGATGTGCGGTTATTTGATGCCTTCCCAGGCTTGCGGCGTCTCGACACGATGATAGTAGGTCCCAGAGGACAATCAGGCGCAAAACTCTCCCCCGCATCCACCCGGTTGAAATGGTAGCTGGAGTAGATACAGGTCCGAAACAAGCCCCTCGAATGTATATCGGTATAGATTGCCCGGCATGGCTGAGTTTGTGATCGATATCGAGAACCTGGTTTTTCAGTGGCCGGGGAAGAATAGTTTTCGCCTGTCGATTCCGCAATTCAGCGTAGAGCGGGGGGAACGTATCTTTTTGCAAGGGGCAAGCGGCAGTGGCAAGAGTACTCTATTAGGCCTGCTGGGCGGCGTACTGCTACCGCAGCCGTGCCGCCTGCGGATACTCGATACTGACTTGATGGCACTCACATCCAGTGCCCGGGATCGGTTTCGGGTGGATCACATAGGTT
>DATJHX010000136.1:0-18919 GCA_035493655.1 Nitrosospira sp. | reverse complement strand
TGATTTGGCAGTTCGGATGACAGGTTCAGGGAAGAAACTCTGGGGCCTGTTAGCACTTGTTTCGTGCTCGCGTTGCTGCACGAAAAGGCGTGAGGGCAAGGCGCGAAGCGCAGGGCATAGTGAGCCTATGGCCAAGCTTTGCAACGCCCCACCCGCGTTTTTTTGTCCGCAACCCGGAGGGACGGGACGGAATTTCAACCAACCCATCGTTACTCGTCGCTTACAAAGCTGACTCTGCTGCGCGGCTCGTGCCTCGTTCCGGCTGAAATCCGTCACTGTCGCGAGCGCGAAACAAGGTGTTAACAGGTACTAATTCATTTGCTCATCGGGTTTCTATCCCGTGAACAATTGAAAATTTTTGTCATCCGATCCTGCCAGAAAATCCAGACCACCAGCAATGAGCTGACGGGCACTATTCGATGCCAGCTTCCGCCGGATATGACGCCCTTGCTGTATGTGCGTCGGACGATAATCAGAGTACCCTTTGCCTGCCTGACACATCAAACTCACCCGCCGCCCTTCCACCTCTCATTTCCTACCCTCGTTTCCTACCTTTGCGATTTACATTACTTTCTTGTTTTTTCAAAAGCCTGATCTATCTTTAACAGTAATAAGTTGGATTGCTGAAGTGGGCGACACGCGATTCAGGCTGTCTGAACTAGAAAATCTATAGAAGAAGAACTGAGTGCATTAATAATCGCGAATCATCTGGAGCGTAGCAATTTTATTCCACGTCAATCTTCGTGAATCGGTCCCGGATTATGGCGACCTGATTGAAGACTGACAGACTGCATCTTTTATGAAGAGGTGATCCATGCCAAGCAAGAATCCCATTGAGCGGCCGACAGTAAATTCCATAGATTCATATGTAAAGAAGCATGCCTCTCACGTCGGAGAAACACAGGAACATCAGCATCCGACATCCGAGACCATTCGGGAAGCCGACTACGAGGGTCATCACATTGTTATCCGCACAACCTATCAGATAGAAGTGGATGGTAAGCCGGTAACCGGACATATGGGGGTAACCGATGATGGGAAGGTTCATTATCATCCAGTACCCAACATAAGCTTCGCTTCAGCCCTTGATATGGTCAAGCAATTGATCAACATATTTCCCGACGATTTCAACCATATCGCAGACAAATCCACTGTGGCCGAAGAACACGCGACCCCAGCGCATGAAGGACATGCCACCACAGCCAGAGCCCGCGCTAAACGCACTTCCACAGGCCGCCGTGTAAAAAAGACCCATACTGATCATTAATAAGAATACCGGAGAACGTAATGGCTATACGAGAAAACATCCTGACCAGCGCAACCGCACGTGACAAATACATCCAGGGCGTAAAATTATTGAAGAACGAGTTCACCGGCCCAACCACTGCAGATCTTGGCATCGCCGGTACTTCCCAGCCGGTTAGCACTTATGACCTGTTCGTGGTTTGGCATCATGTTGCGATGACAACGTTTACTCCTCCAAGCCAAAGTGACCGGAATGCGGCCCATCGTGGCCCTGTATTTCTGCCCTGGCACCGCTTTATGCTGCTGCAACTGGAAATGAATCTCCAGCGCGTGCTTGGCAATGACACGACATTTGGATTGCCATACTGGGATTGGGCACAGGATGGTGAACTTTCTCCCGCTCGTCAGGGACGAGCGGCCATCTGGGGCAGAAGCTACATGGGGGGCAGTGGAGCTCCTGTAGCCACAGGGCCATTTGCATTTAATTCCGCTGACCCAAATTCCTGGCGGGTCCGTATTACTGCAAGCGTTAACGGGCAACTGATTCAGGTGAACCGGGGATTGCGCCGGCAGTTGGGCGCTCCGGTGCAAGGCTTGCCTGGACCCAATCGCCTGCCAAGAAAAGCGCACACTGCTGCCGCGCTGAATCAACCCGTCTATGACGTTGCTCCCTGGAAGACGAGCTCTGACGGCTTTCGTAACCTCATTGAAGGCTGGCAGGATGATCCCGAGATTCCGTCCCCGAGCCTGCATAATCGCGTCCATGTGTTTATCGGAGGAGATATGTCCCCCTCCACATCACCCAATGATCCTGTTTTTTATCTCAACCACTGCAATGTCGATCGCGTTTGGGAAAGCTGGATGCGTCCGGTACCTGCAGGTCATGGTCGAGTTTATGCCCCCGCGCAATCCGAATCAGTCAGTTTGAAGGGTCATCGCCTCAACGATACCTTGAATTCCCTCTTGTCCGGAAGCACCACTCCGGCGGAAATGCTCGATGTCAGCGAGTCTTATACATATGATTCGCTTAATGTATAAGGGGAAGAAAGAGCACCGGGTTGACAAATAGTCAAGGAATTTACCCGGCCCATCCTTTGCGCAAATAACTGTGGGCTGCTTCTGTCGCACCCTGATTCTGTCGCGCCTTTTTGGCCGGTCCAATGGCTTCCCTTATCGGGATAAGAAACCCTCTGAAGGGAGCGCGTGTCGGCCTTCCCTCCTTCAAGATAATAACGCCGTACGTCCCGCCACCACGGGTTCTTCTCAAGCAAAATCGCATTCCAGAAACAGCTTTGCGAAAACCTCGCATGACTGGCTGCTGCATTCTTTGCACTGAGTCACGTCTATTGAAAGTCTCATCAGCTATAATCAAAAGTCATATCGCCCGCTTAACTCGGGCTTGATACGCGGCCTCGGGAGTAGACACTCCCTCCCCTAGCGCGTTGGAGATATTCTCATCCTAATGTGATTAACTTCCTGAACAGCTTGTTAAATTGGAGAACTTTCTCAAGTGTGATGCTGATCGCGTGGGCGGTTATATCGCAAGCGGAAACGCTACCATCGGTAGAAGGTCAATTAACCATTACCGAAGAGCAAGCCATTGCGCTATTCTACCAGCGCAACCTCAGCCTTATTGCTGCCAGCCTCAACATCGATAATGCCCGGGCCCAGGAAATCATCGCTGCGGCGATTCCCAATCCGGTATTCAGTTTTACCGTTCATGAACTGGCTCCAAAGGCTTTCGCACCGGAAAGCCGTCACCTGGCAGTACCCGCATTATTACCACAGATTCAGCAACTCATAGAAACGGCCGGGAAACGGCGGTTGCGAATAGAAAGCAGCGAACTGGCCACCGAGGCTGTGAACTTCGACGTGCAAGACGTTGCACGCGTGCTCACAAACAGCGTGCGGCGCAGCTTTTACAACCTCTTGTTAGCCCAAAAGACAATCAAGGTTGCAAGCGACAACCTCGAGCATTATCGCGAAATTCTGAGGGTAAACGAAATACGGCTCAAGGTAGGCGATGTCGCGGAGATGGATTTCGTTCGTATCGAGGTTGAAAGCCTCAAGGTTCAAAGCGATCAGGATCAGGCACGCGCGGCGTTGAATCAGGCCCGTGCCGATCTTTTACTGTTACTGGGCTGGCCCGAAAATAGTGTCGAGATCAATGCAGTGGAAGCATGGCCTGAAGCGTCTCCCGAAATTGTGATGATCAGGCAGGATGAACTGGTTCAACGCTCACTGGAACGCCGCCCGGATATGCGCGCTGCAAGGGTGCGGATCGCACAAGCTCGAAAAACACTCACCCTGGCGCAACGGCAGGTCATTCCCGATGTAACAATAAGCGCCTTCTACGATCAGGATCAGGGTAATCAGTTTCCACGGACTGGCGGCGTGGGTATTAGCATACCGATCCCTTTGTTCTACCAGCAAAAAGGCCAAATTTCCCAGGCTCGCGTGGGGTTGACCTCCACCGAACTGGCGCTAAGGCAGGCCGAGTATGACGTGCGGGCGGAAGTCATGAAGGCCTCGGCAGCCTGGAAAAGTGCCGATGCCATTGCCCGTCGCTTCGAAACGTCCGTGGTCAAAAAAATCGAGACATTACGCAGATCGCAGGAGCTCGCATATCAAAAAGGCGCAGTGGGCGTGCTGGACCTGATCGATGCGCAACGAAGCTATCGGGCAATCATGCTGGACTATTATGCTGCGCTGTCCAACCGCAGCAAAGCCTGGGCGGATTTGCTGATGGCATACGGAGAAGAAACTGGAAATTCTGCGCGTAATCGCGGGCAGAGGTGATTGGCGATCGATGAGCCCTAAGGAACCTCTGAATAAATCCCACGCGGGCGCGACGAGGGCTTTGCGGGATGGGATCTGCGAAAGGCGACGAAGGGAATGGACCCGGTTGGCAGCAGGATTATTGAGTCTGTCGCTATTGGCTTGCCAACCGGAAAACAGGGAAGCGCCGCGATTAGCCCAGCCTCGTCCGAATGGGGAGGTGGTGCTCAGCGAAAACTCACCCAAGCGGGACTATATTAAGGAAATAACTGCTCAATTGGTCCAGCGGCCCCTGATGGAACCGGTTACCGGCAAGATCGTGTATGACGAAGCTCATACTGTTCGAGTTTCCTCACCGATTGCGGGGCGGGTAATTGGGGCAATTGCCGCGGTTGGCGCCACTGTTCGCGCAGGTGATGTGCTCGCTGAACTGGATAGCCCGGATTTGGGGCAAGCGCAATCCGCCTATTCCGACGCTCTGGCCGATCTGAATCTCGCCGAGCGCGCCTATCAGCGCATAAAGGAACTGGCCGATAATGGGATCACGCCGCGCAAAGAGCTGGATCAGGCCGATGACAATCTGAGCCATGCCAAAAGTGAAGCTGAGAGAGCTCGCCTCAAACTGGCCAACCTAGGTGTGCGCAGCAAGCGGACCGATAACCGTTTCATCTTGCATGCGCCCATCTCGGGAACGATCACCGAGCGCAATATCAATCCCGGGATGGAAGTCAGGTCCGACCTTACAGCGCCGTTATTCGTGATTTCCGATCTGGCTCAATTATGGGTACAGATGGATATTTTCGAGAAGGATATCGGCTTGATCCATGTGGGGGCAACAGTATCCTTGCGCGTCCCCGCATACCCGACCGAAAGCTTTACGGCAACAATAAGCTACATCAGCCAGATAGTCGATGAAACGACTCGAACAGTGAAAGTGCGATGCACATTGCCCAATCCGGACGGGCGCCTGCTACCTGCCATGTACGCTTCCGTCGAGGTACAAAGCGATCCGGACGACCTGGCGATCGTGGTGCCCCTCACGTCGTTATTTACCGAGGATGAATCCGAATGGGTGTACGTTGATATCGGCGATTACCATTATCAGAAACGTGCGGTAAAAGTGGGCCTCCGCCCCAAGGATCGGGCCGTAATTCTTGAAGGTTTGAAACCGGGGGAGCGCATCGTCGTCCACGGCGCCCTGCTATTGCGCACGGAGCAGGATAACGAGCAGCAAAGCGGAGAAAGACCTCTGTGATCAGCAGGTTCATCGCTTTTTGCCTGCAACAGCGGCTGCTGATTATTAGCACTTCGATAGTGCTCGCTGCAATCGGTATTCTCTCGTTCGAACGCCTGCCGATACAAGCCTTTCCCGATGTGCAGAATGTATTTGTACAGGTGGTCACTCAATATCCCGGACAAGCCCCGGAAGAGGTGGAAAAACTCATCAGCCTACCCATAGAAAAGGAAATGAATGGCTTGCCGCATATGATCAACATGCGTTCGGTATCCATTTTCGGCTTGTCCGTGGTAACGCTGACTTTTGGTGATGAGGCGGAAGATTATTTTTCCCGCCAGCAGGTGCTGGAGCGCTTGAAGGGAGTCAGCCTGCCCGGCGACGTGAAACCTATGCTGGGCCCATTGACTACGGGCATCGGCGAAATTTATCGCTACCTTATCGAGGCGCCTGGCATGCCTCTGATCGAGCAGCGCGCATTACAGGACTGGGTGATCGAGCGCACCATCCGTTCTGTCCAGGGCGTTGCAGATGTCGTTGCTTTTGGCGGCGGTGTTAAACAATATCAGGTACAGGTGGACGCAAACAAGCTCAGGAATTACAACTTGACCCTGCCCGATGTGTATCGCGCCATTGCCAGCAACAATGCGAACACCGGTGGCGGTTATATCGACCATGGCAATGAAGCCATGGTGGTGCGAGGAACGGGTTTATTGAGATCGAGGGACGATATCGGCAATATAGTCATCGCCAGCCAGGATGGCGTCCCCATCTTTGTGAAAAATGTTGCCGATATTGTCGTCGGTCCGCAACCGCGCATTGGTATTGTCGGTTTCAACGAACTCGACGACGTCGTACAGGGCATTGTCCTGCTCATAAAGGGCAGCAATACCGTGGAAGTTCTGAAAGGGGTGAAGGAAAAAATCGAATACCTTAACAGCTATGGTCTGCCTCAAGGTGTCAGGTTGATTCCTATATATGACCGGACCGAGCTGGTACGGCATACTGTAAATACGGTTGAGCGCAATATGGTGGAGGGCGCCGCACTGATCCTTCTGGTGCTGATCGTTTTTCTCCGCCGATTCTGGGCGTCCGTGGTCGTTATCGTTGTCGTGCCGCTGTCATTGCTGTTTGCCTTTATCCTGATCGATATGAAGCATGTCTCGGCGAATCTGATTTCGCTGGGTGCGATCGATTTTGGGATCATCGTCGATAGCGCCGTGGTCCTGGTCGAGGCAATCATGGTCAAGGTGACCCTGGATATGCACCAAAAGGCCAGCATCGCACATATGCGCCAGTCCATGCTCACGACAACAGTGGAAATGGCTCGCCCCATCCTTTTTTCCAAGGCCATTCTTATTATCGCTTTTATACCGATCTTTACCTTTCAACGCGTGGAAGAAAAAATTTTTTCTCCCATGGCATTCACGCTTACCTTCGCGCTACTCGGTTCGCTGATTGTCAGCCTGACTTTGATACCCGTACTACTGAGCTATCTGCTCGGCCCGCGCCTCACCGAATCGCACAATCCTCTCATTCATGGTATGGAACGCCGCTACCTCAGCATACTGGAAGCCGTGTTGCGCCATCCCCGCAGGCTATTCGTCGGCGCGGGCATAACGCTCGCGCTATCCCTGGCTTCCTGGCCACTGATCGGCACCGAGTTCATGCCTAAGCTGGATGAGGGCAACGTATGGTTGACGATCACTTTGCCGACGCCTGTATCGCTCAATAAAGCCAAAGACCTGGAGAGAGATATACGCGCCCGCCTATCGGAGTTTCGCGAAGCGAAGTCAATTCTCACGCAATTGGGACGTCCTGAAGACGGTACCGATCCCAAGGGCTTCAATAACCTCGAAGTTCTCATTGATCTCAAGCCAAAAGAAACCTGGCGATATGGCGATAAGGAGGAGCTGGTCAAGGCAATGGAACAACGGCTGGCAACATTTCCGGGATTGCAGTTCAACTTTTCCCAAGTGATCCAGGACAACGTGGAAGAAGCGATTTCAGGAGTCAAGGGTGAGATTGCCATCAAGGTGTTTGGCGAGGATCTCAAGGTTCTTCAGGAAAAAGCCAATCAGATCACGGCCATTCTCCGTTCTATCGAAGGGGCAACGGATGTGGCGGCCGAGCAGCAATCCGGACTGGCGCAATTGGTCATCTCTATCGATCGGGAAAAAATCGCCCGTTTTGGTATCAATATAGCCGATGTGGAAGACATGATTGCGATGGCGGTGGGAGGCAAACCCGCCACACAAATGCTTGAAGGTGAACGGCGTTTTGATGTGGCCGTGCGGCTGATCGGCTCTGCTCGGGATTCCGTGGGGGCAATAGAAGATATTACTGTACTGTCGGCTAGCGGAAGCCGCATACCATTGGCTGAATTGGCGGAGATCAAAACGAACCAGGGAGCATCCCGAATCAGCCGGGAAAACAACATGCGCCGAATCGCCATCAAGTGTAATCTGATCGGTCGCGATCAGGGCAGTTTTGTGGCTGAGGCCCGGCAAAAGATTGCCCGGCAGGTGCGCCTGCAGCCGGGATATCATATGATATGGAGCGGACAGTTCGAGAATCAGGAGCGGGCGATGAAACGGCTTTCCTTTATTGTCCCCGTGAGTTTTACCTTGATCTTTGTGCTGCTATTCTGGACGTTCCGTTCAATCAGGAATGCCTCCCTGATTGTACTGAATGTTCCGTTTTCCCTGATTGGGGGGTTGATAGCCTTGCTGCTGACGGGTATTCACTTGAGTGTATCCGCCGCAGTCGGATTTATCGCACTGTTTGGCATTGCCGTACAGAACGGCGTTATCCTGCTATCTCAAATCAATGCGCTGAGGCGTGAAGGCATTCCAATTGATAAAGCCATTCTCCAGGGTTCCGTCAGCCGGCTGCGGCCGGTAGTAATGACTGCTCTCATGGCGATGCTCGGATTATTGCCCGCCGCGCTTTCCACCAGCGTGGGATCGGAAACGGTCAAGCCTTTTGCAGTTGTCATTATTGGCGGATTGATCAGCGCAACGTTGTTAACCTTGACCATGCTGCCCGCCCTCTATCGCAATTTTGAGGAATGGCATAAACCCAGGGCGGGTTCATGAAGGAAATCCCTGCCTATATTCAGCCTTTCATGTTATCCAGAGTCGCTCTCGCTCAAAATTCCTGATTTTCCAGGTATGAGGGTGTCCGACTGTGAGGGTTTCGACGGAGACAAAGTAATCGACCGGAATTTCCCCTATATGCCGAGAAAACGAATCGAAATTTTCGCGCCAGATGAGCTCGTTGAAGATATTTTCAATACGGTGATGATTGCCGCCAATACTAATGAGCCCGGGCTCATTAGCCCGGGCTCATTAGACGGGGCGTAAATAAGTTTATGTTATCGAGGAGAAAAACGGGTATATCACGGTCGGGATGCAAAAAGACGAGCACGCCCGAAAACGTTTCAAAAGCTTGTCCACGTCAATCGTTAAGGCTCGATAATGAACAGCCTGCTCCTTGTTTAAATACCTTTTAGCTGTTTTATCTTGATGAGCTTGCCATCTTCGCCGACCTTGATCTCAATCTCCTTGCCGTTTGGTTTTTCTACCTCGGCTTCATAAACGGTAACAGTTTTGCTGCCATCGAAATGAAGGACTCGAACCTTCTGTATTTTCGTTTCCTTCTCAATTTCCTCGATTTTTCCGCCGCCTGCGTTATCGAGTATCGTTTTCTGAACTGCAGGCGGTACATCCGTCCATTGAATTCTCTCCTCTTCTCCAAAAGCCGAGGTTGCGAATACCATCGCAGCGGGCAGAACAACTGACATGAATAATTTCGTTTTCATTTGTGACCTCCTATTTCATTTCAGGGAAACATGAAACATACTCGTCAGAACATTCTATTTACAAAAACCTCGTTGAAATGATGGGCGCGAATCAGAAAGCGGTCTGTGCGGTAACGCTCTTAAACTGCTTTGTAAAAGGTTAAAGGATGTGCACCGGATGTGCGCGCACGCTTGTTGTTAGCAACAAATAGAATTGTCCGGTATTGCAGCACAAGACGAGTCCATCCTGGATGGATCCAAATTGAATTTACTCAGGGTTAAGATGTAGATGAAGCCACTCATCCCTGGCTCCGCCAGTCGACAGCGCACTTGGCGGTGATGATCGCACTAGATAACGATGCTGGGGATTGTACCAGTCGACTCTTTACCAGTTCGGATCGGAAGCCGTCAAATCTTTTGCTACGGTTATTATTGGCGGACTTATATCAGCTACGCTGCTAACCCTGACCATGCTTGCCACGCTCTACTCCAATTTCGAAAAACAACGAGAAACTTGAGGTATATCCCATGAAAGAAATCCGCGCTTATATTGAGCCCTTCATGCTATCCAAAGTGACCCAGGCATTGCTAGAAATCCCCGATTTCCCGGGCATGAGCGTGTCCGATTGCGAAGGCTTTGGGCAGGTGAAGTTTATTATTGGACGAGACTTTACTCCGTACCTGCCAAAAAAACGCATTGAAATTTTTGCCTCCGATGAATTGGTGGAAATAATTTTCAATACAATAATGTTGACCGCCAATACTCATCGGCACGGCGCGGGAAAAATCTATGTCATCGATGTTAACCAAAGCGGGTACATCAGTAAGGAATCAAGAGAGACGTACGAACAATCAGACGTGGGCAACGATCAATAATGGCTTTATTATGAAGCTCGCATTCGCTGCCTAATCCTCCAACCGTACTTTTAAGTACTTTTAATGTGCAGTAGCCGCAAAAATCTTCTATCCATTCATACCCGATCTGCTTTCCACTCAATCGTCCTTAAGCTCGATCAGCCTGCCATCTTCGCCAACCTTGATCTCTATTTTCCTGCCGCCGGATTTTTTTACCTCTGCTTCATAAACCGTAACCGTTTTTCCATCCTTCATTTTTGTTTCTTTCTCGATTTCCTCGATTTTCCCGCCACCTGCGTTATCCGTCATCGTTTTTTGGACTGCTGCAGGGAGTTGAGACCAACGCACTTTCTCTTCTTTTTCGGCAAACGCCGAGGTTGCAATGACCATCGCCGCTGATAAAAGTATGCTCCTCTTCATTTGAGTCCCCTATGGTTGATTTTGAAGGAAAAAACTTTTAAAAAATAACTCAGTATTTTAGCGATTGTCTGTGCGAACGCATATAAAGTGGGATGGATAAGGACGTTCAACCTTTAACGGTTTGATCACCGCTTTGCTCGACGCGGCCGTAGGACCAGCGAAAGAGTTGGCGAAACCGAGGTCTCGCGCCTCGTTTCCGTCTTGTTTCTCCGCCAGTCTCTGGTTTCCCCTTGCTAATTCAAGGGATTAATCTATCTTTGAAGTAAGAGTATAACCTCTCGCAGCCCGGCAGTTCCATTCCTTTATGGGAAACAAAAGGAGATCATCATGAAAATAATTCCTGACTTCAATATCCGAGGATTTATGCTCACTGCAGCATTTTTTGCTGGTCTGGGTTTCGGCATCAGCGCCTTTGCGCTAGAGCATGCATACCTCATCGATCTCAACAGCAAGACAGCAACCGAACTTGACACTTTGGGCGGTAATGACAGCGACGCTTCTGGCATCAATGACGCTGGGCAGATAGCGGGTTTTTCTAACACGGCTGGAGGCGCTTACCATGCTTTTATCACCGGTCACGATGGGATGGGTACGAGGGATCTTGGCACCTTGGGCGATGGGAGCTATGCTTCTGACATCAACGATGCCGGGCAGGTGGCGGGTTGGTTTAGCACGGCTGACGGCACTTATGCTTCCCACGCTTTCATCACCGGCCCCAACGGAATGGGCATGAGAGACCTTGGCACTTTGAGCGGTACTGACAGCCGGGCTTTCGCCATCAACAACGCCGCCCAGGTAGCGGGTGTGTTTGGCACGCCTGAGGTCGCTTCCCATGCTTTCATTACTGGCCCTAACGGAATGGGTATGAGGAACCTTGGCACTTTGGGCGGTAATGGCAGCTATGCTGCTGGCATCAACGATGCGGGGCAGGTGGTGGGCTCGTCTACCACGGCTGAGGGCACTTCCCGTGCTTTCATCACCGGCCCCAACGGAATGGGTATGAGAGATCTTGGCACCTTGGGTGGCACTTACAGCCAGGCTTTTGGCATCAACGACGCCGGGCAGGTAGTGGGTTTTTCCCACACGACAGGGGCCGCTGCCCACGCTTTCATCACCGGCCCCAACGGAATGGGTATGAGGGATCTTGGCACTTTGGGCGGTACAGGCTATTATGATCTCAGCTATGCTTTTAGCATCAACGACGCCGGGCAGGTAGTTGGTTTTTCTAACACGGCTACAGGCGATTCCCATGCTTTCATCACCGGCCCCAATGGCGCAGGCATGACGGACCTCAATTCGCTGATTGATCTGCCCAATGGAGTAATTCTAACCTCAGCCTCGGGCATCAATAACATAGGGCAAGTCATCGCCCAAGCAGCCATCATTCCCGAGCCGGAGACTTCTGCGCTCCTTCTTGCAGGTCTGACCGTGATTGGACTCATGGCGCAGCGAAAGAAGACACTATAGTCCCTTAGGCTTAGGGCAACCGGTAGGGGGTCAAACAATGTCCGATGTGTAGCCGAAACAAAAAAATCGGGACGATCGTACTATCACCCTTTCTCCGCTCTCATGCAAACCTCAAGCAAGTCTTCCCGGCGCCGGCAGCCAGGCTCACAGCCTGCCTTAGGTGCAGTATGACGGTGGCCCGAGCGGATGCGGCTGACGCCGTGTCGCAGATTTACCTTGTATATTCCTTGCACGCCTTGCACCGGCCGATGATGCACGGCAAACAGGACAGCATCCCCCTGCTGGAGCGGAACGACTTCAGGTCGAGATTGCATGCACGGCTGCTGCTCGGTCAGCACGAACTCGCCACCGGCCACAGCCCGAACCGACTTGGGAGCACGGGAATTCCACGCAATGCCTGCCACACGCGTTGCTGGAAAGCCGTGCCGCGCACATCCAGCGGCAAGCCCAGCCCGATGCCTGGTGCTTCGATAAAGCCGACTACCTTGGCAACAAGCTCTTCGAAACTCGCATCCCCGCCAACCAGCTTGGCGTGAGGAAAGCTGTCCTGCAAATCACGTACAAGCTTGTCGGGATCGTCGCCAAGCAAAATCGCGCAGATGCCGCGATCGCTTTGGGCAACGAGGATCGCTCCGAGGGAGCATTCGCCAATGGCAAACCGGATCTCAGCACCGGTGCCGCCGGCACGATAGCTGCTTGGCATCATGCCAAGAACCTCATTCGACTTTTCATAAAACCGGCTGTTGGAATTGTAGCCCGCATCGAAAATTGCGTTTGTCACAGCGCTGCCACGGCCGAGTTCATCGCGTACCCGCTTTTCCCTTTGTGCCCTGGCATACTGCTTTGGCGTTAAACCCGTAGTTTGCTTGAAGACGCGGTGAAAGTGATAGGCGCTTATGCCAACCTGCCTGGCAAGACCTTCCAGATTCGGGGCGCTTTCCGATTCCTCGATGATGCGGCACGCCTGGGTCACCTTGGCCGTATATTGCTCAATCAGGGCGGGCCGATTCGGCTGGCAACGCTTGCAGGGCCTGAAACCAGCCTTCTCGGCTTCCTCACGGGTGGCATAAAAGTCGACATTCTCTGGCCGTGCCGGACGGGCTGCGCATGATGGACGGCAATACACGCCTGTGGTCCTGACAGCGTAATAGAACTTCCCATCAGCTCGCGCATTGCGCGCGACGACATCAACCCAACGGGGATCAGCACTCGTTTTAGTCGCAAGCTGCACTTTTTTACCTGATATCTTCATGTTCATGAAGTGCTCCTCGGTTCGCTTTATTGATCATGATTGCCAATTTAGCGGCATACGCAATCCACGGCACTCCGAGTCTTGCTTTTGAACTCGTCAGGCTTCGGCTCCCGGATGGTAAGGGGAAAACGATAAGGCAAAACCTGCCTGCAACAGGACTGCTTGATTAGCTATTATTAATAGGATATTAATAGGAGACTAAGATCGATACAGGACTATATCGGCGGTTTACTCCAGCAGGAACTATTGCCTGCATCCGTGGGGGCCCTTCCATATAAATTTCGGAGACTACATGAACCAATATCAGATAGCCGTTGCAGTCGGCAGCCTTCGTCGTGAATCATTTAATCGTCAGCTCGCCAATGCCGTCATCAAACTCGCGCCATCCGAGTTTTCATTTACATTCCTGCGAATCGACGATCTACCGCTTTACAATCAGGATAACGATGGCAATCAGCCTGAGCCCGTAAAACGTCTGAAGCGGGAAATTTCCGCAGCGCAAGGTCTTCTGTTCTTCACTCCCGAATACAATCGTTCGGTTCCTGGCGTACTCAAGAATGCAATCGATCATGCTTCCCGCCCTTATGGCGAGAATGCCTGGGCGGGTAAGCCGGCAGGCGTGATGGGCGCATCTGTCGGTGCCCCTGGCACCTCCATGGCGCAGCAGCATTTACGCAATATTCTCGTGTATCTTGATGTGCCGGCGCTTTGCCAGCCAGAAGCCTTTATTCAGGTGAAGGAAGGGCTATTTGACGGGGTCGGGAATATCGGCAACGCGGACAGCAGGAAGTTCCTCCAGGGATGGATGGACCGCTACGTCGTGTGGGTGAAACAGCATGTGGCTGAGGAAGCCGAGGATAGGACGTAAGCACTTAATGGCGCGACTGGCCGGGGTGAGGTCCGACCAATACGCTCGCCTCAGAGTTGATAGACTGGACATTGCAGCAAGGGTTTGCTATCGAACCATTGGGGAAATGAACATCTGATCCCTCCGCTCAGGTAAAATCCGCGTCCAGGACTATTCGATACCGCGCCTTTCCTGCCGCAAGATGCTCGATTGCATCATTTACCTTGCTCAGCGGAAAATGTTCCACCTGCGGCGCAAGATCGTGCCTGGCAGCAAAATCCAGCATCGCTGAGATCATAGCGGGGCCTCCCGTGGGCGATCCTGAGACGCTTTTCTGCCCCATGATCAGCTCAAAAGCGGGGATTGGCATGGGTTCCAGCACCGCTCCTACAACATGCATACGTCCGTTTGGCCTCAGGGTTTTGAGCAGAGCTGCCCAATCGAGCGGTATATTCACGGTGACAAGCAGAAAATCGAGCGAATTAGCCGCTTTGAGAATTTCGTCGCTACCCCGGCTCGATAAGACTCGGTGCGCGCCCAGCTTTCTCACTTCGTCCGATTTGGATGGGTTCGACGTAAAGGCCGTGACTTCGCACCCCCAGGCATTGACGAATTGAAGCGCCATGTGGCCCAAGCCGCCGATGCCTACCACTCCCACTCTGTCTGTAGGTTTTACCCCAAATGTCGCCAGTGGTGCAAACACGGTAATCCCTCCGCATAGGAGGGGCCCGGCAGAGGAAATATCGAGCGTGTCGGGCAAGGGTATGGCCCAGGCCCAGTGTGAGCGAACTCTTTCTGCAAAACCACCAAAATGGCCCACTATGGTCGGCTCAGCTTTCGAGCAGAGATTATTGTTGCCGGTCAAGCACTCGTGGCAGTGCATACAACTACGGGCATTCCAGCCAATCCCTACCCGCTGCCCGATTTGCAATCCCTTGACATAATCCCCGGCAGCGGCCACTCGCCCCACCACTTCGTGGCCTGGTATGAGCGGATATTGGGACAAGCCCCAGTCGTTGTTGAGGATCGACAGATCCGAATGGCAAAGACCGCAATATTCGACAGCGATCTCAACCTCCTCCCCACCGAGGGGACCGGGATCATAACTGAATGGTTCAAGTTTCTGTTTAGGACCCCGCGCAGCCCATCCACGAATTGCCATATCGTCTCCTTTTAGTAAATATTATCCCCTGTCTTTCAACATGCATCTTTACCTCAGAATGCGCAACTGCCGGATAAACTTATCTTGGTATTATGCGCCTTAGTCATCTTCCTGGCCTCCTGACCTCCTGGACTCCTGATCTTTCCGACTCTGGTTTAGAATACGCTCTTCACCAATCCGTAGAGCCTGAGCCTGCGCCATTCGCGCCACACCCTTAGCCGGAGACTCGATTGCTGTTTAAACGCATCAAATCGCTGGATCATATACTCGAATCCGCGGAAAGGAAGGGGCTCAAGCGCCAGCTTGGAGCATTTGATCTGACCATGCTCGGCATCGGCGCCATCATCGGCACCGGCATTTTTGTATTGACCTCCGTCGCGGCAGCCAAGGCCGGGCCGGGCATGATGTACTCTTTTATCATTGCAGGTTTCGTTTGCGCGCTGACGGCGCTGGTCTATTCCGAGATTGCCGCTATAGTACCGGTGGCGGGTTCGGCCTATACCTATTCTTATGCCGTATTCGGCGAACTGGCCGCCTGGATGGTAGGATGGGCGCTTATTCTGGAATACGCCGTTGCAGCGGCCGCAGTGGCGGTCGGGTGGTCCGGCTACATCAACGGCTTTTTGCATGAGATAGGCTATGGCCTGCCCCTGGCTCTGACCGCCGGGCCCTATGACACAGTTATTGCAGCGCCTCATACCGGTGCAGGTACTACCAAGGACACGGCTGCCTCCGGAGGATTCAATCTGCTGGCGTTTCTGGTCTCGCTTTTCGTTACCTTCCTGCTGATTATAGGCACGTCAAAAAGCGCCAGATTTACAGCCCTTCTGGTGATAGTGAAAATTATCGCGCTCGCGGCATTCATTATTCTTGCACTGCCCGCGGTAAATAGCGTCAACTTCGACCCCATGCTGCCCCATGGCTGGGGCACTCCGTTTTCCGGCGTAGGAGTATTTGGCGCGGCCGCTTCCATTTTCTTTGCCTATATCGGGTTCGACGCCGTCTCGACTGCGGCGGAAGAAACAAAAAATCCCAACCGCAACGTACCGATCGGTCTTATCGGCTCATTGACGATTTGTACCGTTATTTATCTGGTCGTCGCCTACGCCGCGGTGGGAGCCGTTGGCGCTCAGCCGGGGAATGACCTGTCCTTATCCAGGGAGCCCCTGGCATTCGTATTGCGCGAGGTAGGATATCCTGCTGTCGGCAATTGGGTTGCTTCCGCCGCGATCATCGCTCTCCCTTCTGTTGTATTGATGATGATTTACGGGCAGACGAGAGTACTGTTCACCATGGCGCGCGATGGGCTTTTACCGGCTGTTTTTTCCCACGTGCACGAGCGCTTTCACACTCCCCACGTGGTAACCATGGTGACAGGCGTGGCCGTGGCGTTGTTCGCCGCGATGTTCCCGGTCGGAATGCTGGCCGACATCTCGAACTCCGGCACGCTCTTCGCATTCTTCATGGTATCACTGGGCGTGATGATTCTGCGCCGCCGCAAGCCGGATCTTCACCGTCCTTTTAAAACGCCATTCATCTGGATTGTCGGGCCACTGGCTATGGCGGGCTGCACGCTACTGTTTGTCAGCCTGGGTTGGGGAACGATCAGGCTGTTCCTTTATTGGGCCGCTATCGGCCTGATCGTCTACTTCGGCTATGCCCATAGACACAGCCATGTTGGCAAACTTCCCATAAATCGGGGTTAATAAAGAAAACAAGGCCAATGTTGATATCCACGGTCGGATAAAAACATTTATTTAAACATGGGCTTCCGTAATCATATTTTAAAAAATATCACGTCGGCATTGAACTCATATGGTACGATCGTCAGTAGTAATAACTCTTGAGTCTCCGATTATCCCTACTGTTTTCAATGTTTCAAGGGGGGAATAAAGACTTGGGACATGCTTCGTGGAACCACCGACTGATTTTTTTGTAAACTTTATGGAGGATTTATGAAAAACAGCATGCTCATGCTCGCCGTTGCTCTTGTTGTCCCCATGTTCTCGACCACCGCACAGGCAGCCGCTCCCGACGATGCGCAAATTGCGGCAATAGTCGTTGCCGCCAATCAGGTTGATATCGATGCCGGCAAACTGGCTGAATCCAAGGCGTCCAATCCGGACGTCAAGGCATTCGGCCACCGTATGGTTGCCGATCACAGTGACGTAAATAAACAGGCGGTAGACCTGGTGACCAAGCTGAAAGTCACGCCGAAGGATAATCCAACCAGCGAGAGCCTGAAGGCGGGCGGTGAAAAGAACATTGCACACCTTAAAACGCTCAGTGGCGCCGCTTTCGACAAAGCCTACATCGATCACGAGGTGACTTATCACGAGCAGGTGCTCGACGCGGTGGATAAGACACTTATCCCCAACGCAAAGAACGAGGAATTGAAAGCGCTGCTGGTGAAGGTAAGGCCATCATTTGTTTCGCATATTGATCATGCGAAAAAGGTCAAGGCGGAACTGCACAAGAAGCACTGACGACGCGCCCACGCTCTCGCTAGGAAACCTCGGACAAACTCCGCAACTGTTTACGATAATTTGCTGCACCTCCTGGCAGACTGCCACGACCTGCCAAGCGGAACTTATCCGGGTTTCTCTAGCCCCAGTCCTGACCCTCTGGAAAAAGCACAGGCCTGCCTTCAGCGGGAGTTCCTGTAACTTTACCTGTCACTTTGTACCTTCCTTCCTATCCGCAATAAGGCCCCGGGATACGCCCGGAACGCTGCTCTGACTTATAATTCAAGCAACAGTCCAGATAAACCCTGGTCTCACGCTCCTTCTTAATAACCTGTTCCTCAATATGGTTGCAGCCGCACGTTCCCTACAATCCATATTTACCAATCACTCAGATCGGGAGTGGTGGAAGAAAACTACGGTTTATCAGATCTATCCCCGCTCGTTTTTCGATAGCAATAACGACGGCATAGGCGATATACCTGGCATTATCGAGAAACTCGATTATCTTGAAGAACTCGGCTTTGAGACGATCTGGATTTCTCCCTTTACCCAAAGCCCTCAGAGGGATTTTGGATACGACATCAGCGATTACTTTTCGATCGCTCCCGAATACGGGGATATGACCCTCTTTGAAAAGCTGGTGCAGGAGGTGCATGGCAGAGGCATGAAGATCGTGTTCGACCTGGTGCTGAACCATACCTCCAATGAGCATCCGTGGTTCAAGGAATCCGCGAGCTCTCGCGATAATCCAAAAGCCGACTGGTATATCTGGAAAGACGGGAAAGGCAGGAATGGCGCCAGGCCTCCCAATAACTGGCGTGCCATGGCGGGCAACAAGGCGTGGACGTATTACCCGCAGCGCAAGCAATTCAATTACACCGCTTTCCTGCCCTTCCAGCCCGACTTGAATTACCACAATCCCGAAGTCAAGCAGGCCATGTTCGATGTCGTCAGGTTCTGGCTGAACAAAGGGGTGGACGGATTTCGTCTTGATATTATCAGCGCAATTTACGAGGATACCGAGCTTCAAAAAAATCCCTTCAGTTTCCGCGTCGCACCCTCCGACAAATCGCTGTCGATCTTTTTCCAGCACTTGAAAAACAACTTCCTCCATGAGAAGAGCTTCGAATTTGCTACGGAATTGAGAAGCGTAGTGGAAGAATTCGATAATCCGAAAAGAGTGCTGATAGGCGAATCGCACGGAGAGGAATCGGTGATCAACCGGTTCTGTTATAACAACGGCAAGGATGGCCTGGACGCCATTTTTCTTTTCAACGCCATCTCAACACCATTCAGGGCCGAAAGCTACCGGCAAATGCTGCTGAAATTCGAGGAACATTTCCCGGAGCCGCTGATACCAACGCTCGTTTTTGCCAATCACGATCGCACACG
>DATJHX010000135.1:0-4912 GCA_035493655.1 Nitrosospira sp. | reverse complement strand
TATTGCGAGAATCAATTTTTCCATGCATCTCTCAATTGTGATTCCGGCTTTTAATGAAGAACGCCTGATCGGACAGTGTCTGCAATCTATTTCTACATCACTCACTGCAAATTATAAGCCTGGGTTTACTTCCGAAACCATCGTCGTTGACAACAATTCCACCGACAACACGGCTGAACTGGCAAGGCAGGCAGGCGCCCGAGTTGTGTTCGAACCGGTCAATCAGATTGGCCGGGCGCGCAACGCGGGCGCAGCTCAAGCAACAGGCGACTGGCTGCTGTTCATCGATGCCGATAGCCTGCTTAACCCCGGATTGCTTGCTGACATATTGCGAGTGATTGAAGAAGGCAAACATGTGGGATGTGGAAGCGTCATACGAATGGACGGATTGCGGTGGTGGGCAAACTCGATGTTGAATCTCTGGACAGCCATTTCCATTCGGTACCGCTGGGCGGCAGGTGCGCTGGTGGTATGCCGTACCGACGCGTTTCGCGATGTTGGCGGTTTTAATCAGGAACTCTATGCAGCCGACGAGATTACCTTGAGTCAGGAGCTGGCCAAGTGGGGCCAGCAGCGAGGCCTTCAATTCTCCATTTTGACAGGCCATCCGCTGGAAACATCGCCGCGCAAGGTTCTGCTCTACTCTTCGCAGGAAATATTTGGCCAGCTCTTGAGAGTACTCCTCAGTCCGCGGCGTTCATTGCAGGACAAGAAGCAATTGCCGATATGGTATGACGGACGGCGCTAAAACGAAACTTTGCAATCAGCGCTCTGCACACACTTAACCCTTTCTTCTTAGTCCGACAAGGATGAATTTATCAGTTCCCATTGAGTCCAAGCTTCGTCCATATTCTTACGACCGCGCCATTCAGTGACTCGCACTCGTGTCCCAAACTTGCAATGATGAGATATCTCTGGTGCTGCATAGCATCGCAATAACCCCCTGCATCGTTGCAGGGCGACCTGAAAATTCAGACATGAACAGGGTGTGGCAGGCCTGAAAGATAAAAACAGATGTCTTCGCCCCCTCCCCATTCGATGACCGCATCCCGAGGCGACTCGGTTCGCGCGAGTACAACGAAAAAACGACATTTCTTGGCACTGCCTCGCTCCATATCGGCAGCTTTTCAGCCGAAATATCTTGCCCGTGACCTCCAGGCAGGCATCATAACCGGGGCAATGGCGATACCGTTGTCGCTGGGTATTGTCTTGATGTCCGAGTATCCGATCAAGGCCGGCCTCGCTACTGTCGCCTTCGCCTGCTTCATCGGGTGGATCAGCGCGTTCATTAAGCCCGGCAATTTTATCGGCGTGCCGGGCATTGCTGCCGGGCTCTCGCCCGTTCTGGCCCTGGGGGTGGCCAGATTCGGCATTGAAAACATGGCGTTCATCATTTTCCTGACGGCGGCTATCCAGGCCCTGATATGGAAATTCAACTGGCAACGGTACATTTTGCTTGCCGTGCCGAATTACCTTGTCGAAGGATTGCTGGCGGGAGTCGGCCTGAAAATCGCCCTCAAGTTTTTAGACTTTACCTATGAGATACCGATTGAACAGGAATCTTCCGACACATTCTGGAACAGCGCCCGCTTGCAGATGGTACTGATATCGCTGGCCGGTTTTGCGGTCTTTGTATACCTGTTCTCCAAATTCAAGGATACGCAGCCTGCTTTGGCTTATTTTATTCTGATCGGCGCAAGCATCATACTCGCGCAATTCCTCCCCATGCCCATGCTGCATGTGGACGACGTGCCGCTGCATTTAGCTCCCCCGCTGCCACATTTCGAGAATGCATTGACCTGGGTGTCTGCATTGGCCTTTGCGGCGATGCTTGCCGCCGTGAATGTTATAGAACAGGTGATGAGCAATGCTGCTATCGAGAAAATCGATCCTCTGGGGCGTAAATGCAACACCAACAATAGCCTGTTCGCCATCTGGATAGCCAATATGGGTTCGAGCTTCTTCGGCGGAATGACCAATCTGGATGGTCTGGCGAAAAGCACCACCAACAGGCTGGCCGGAGCGATGACCAAATTTTCAATTCTTATAATAGGATTGGTTGTCACATTCTTTGTCATGAATTCTCAATACCTCGAGTACCTGCCCAAATTCTCGCTTGCGGTGATTATGATATTCTCCGGTTGGAAGATGATCTCGCGGATATGGGATGTGGCTCATCATGGGCAGTACGCGATGCTGCTCGCGATCTTTTGCGGTTTACTGGTCTATCAGGTAGGGATTTTCGAAGGATTGCTGATCGCTATGGCCCTGCATGGTCTTGTGAACTACCTGGTGTTTCACCGCGCCGGCAGAATACCGGGGAAAGTCATCCTGAAAAAATACTTGCAAAAGTTTTCCTCGGGTCAGGATTGACTTTTGGACTTCGAAGCTGCGCATCTGTATCGGGCAACCGGATCGGAGGCCGGATTTGGCTGAATCTGCTTTAAGGGCCGAGCCAATTGTCCGGTTAGGGTTTTTCGCGGCAATCCTCCTTGTTATCGGAATCTGGGAAGCGCTGGCGCCTCGACGCCAGCGGAGCCTTGAACGGATCAAGCGGTGGCCAGGCAATCTGGGGGTCGCGGCGTTGAATACACTGATGCTTCGAATCCTGTTTCCGATAGCCGCGGTAGGGGTTGCGCTGCTGGGTGAAGAGCACGGCTGGGGCCTGTTGAACGCTTTCACCTTTCCGGTATGGGTCTCGGTCGCGGTTTCTGTCGTGATCCTCGACTTTGCCATTTATCTTCAGCATGTACTGTTCCATGCTGTGCCCTTGCTCTGGCGCTTGCATCGGATGCATCATGCCGATCTGGACATCGATGTCACCACAGGAGTGCGTTTCCACCCGATTGAGATCGCACTTTCCATGTGTATCAAGCTGATGGTCGTGGTTGCGCTCGGAGCTCCGGCACTCGCAGTGCTGATTTTTGAGGTGCTGCTCAACGCAACCTCATTGTTCAACCATGGCAACATACGCATTCCCCTGCCCTTCGATAGAGTTTTGCGCTGGCTGGTGGTCACGCCCGACATGCACCGGGTGCACCACTCCTGGCATCCTGATGAGACGAACTCAAACTTCGGATTCAATCTTCCATGGTGGGATCGGCTGCTAGGCACCTATAAAGATCAACCCCGCGATGGCCATCAGGGCATGACGATCGGCATCAATCAATTTCGCGAACCAAGCTGGGAGCGCCTCGACCGGATGCTGATCCAGCCTTTCGTCGGAGCTACTAACAGCTATCCCATCAATTCACGTGAGACACTGGAAGGATTATCGGTCGAAAACCCTCGAGAAAGAAGCAGAGAGGAGAGGAATTAAATCGATGCAAGTATGTCACGGAGCAACCTAACTTAGAACAACAACGGGCAGATCGGCTTTTTTGTTGATGGCTTGATGAACTGTATTTTGCTTTAAATTTGCGATGACAACGAACGCGAAGTCATCACTAAAACCCGACGATCGAGGAAGGAAAGGCTTGTCCTTTACTGATGCCAAGTTCTCTCGCCAGATCAATCAGGTTCTTGAGATGTACCGCCCCCTGTAGCGGGTCTGAATCCACCTCTACCGTGAAATCAGTCCCCTCTACTCTATCCCCGAACAGCATGCATGCTTGGGCTTCATCATCTTGTCGGGACGTCCAGTACAAACCATCGATGTCCGGATAACTTGTGTACCACTGCAAGGCAAAGGCACGAGTTTGCGGATAATCCGTTACCGGTGTTTCGATCACTTCAGTCTTCTTGAGCTTGAGCCGGATTAAATGCCTGGCCATGAGTGAAAGCAAGCGCAATTCCCGTCTCGGATAGATGCGGGAAATTACCAAAGGCTCAAGGTCATTGAAATCCAGAATGTAATGGTCAATATTCCGTTCAGGGAGGTCGTGAAAAACGGTTTCCATTGCCGCGCAATTGAAGGTGTTCCCGCCATAAAGAGTGGAAATTATTTTCCCTTTTGCATTAACCAGCGGGCTGAACCGGGCATTACCTCCACCGGAACCGTTGAATTCATGCGGACGAAAAGCTTTGTCGTGAATCCGGTAAATACAATGATCTTTTTCCCATATGTGAAAATACGGACTAGCCATGATGCCAGCCGCCTTTCCTCCTGGCGGCAGCAATAATCCGTTCCGGTTCATTCATCAGATCGCGGGGCTTTAATCCGCCTAACCAGGCATTCGACGATTCGAACCAGGCAGCGATACGCCACGGATCCATCCCGGCGCCAAAAATCTTGATGACCTCGGCAATAACCGGCCTAGGCTGGACGATGTCGTCAAACGCATAGCGGGGGTACCAGTCTTTACCCTTCCAACTAATTGAAAACAGTTTGCCTTCCTTCTTCCAGCGGTTGGCGAGTGCGGCGGGATTGCTGGCAGACCGCTCAGCCAATTTGCCCACCTGTATGGCAGGCAGCCACTCCGCCCCTTGCAGGATAGCCTCGGCAGCATTCTTTTGCATCTCCATCAGTTGTGTATCAACCGATCTTATTTCCACGCGCGGCCGGTACACTGCCGCCGCACGCTTGAGTTCATCGATCCGGCCGTTATGGATTGATTGGCAGAATAGTGGCACCACTTCCTTCACGAAGTCACGAGCCTCCTTCGTTCCTGGGCCAAACGCTTTTTCGACCGCTTTGATCATATCGGCGAAATCATCCGCAGAGATGCTGCTTTGAAATTTGTCACTTTTTATGTTGCCCGATTTGATGGAGGCTGTCATGATATGTTATTTCCATTAAGGTGGATTTTATATAACATATATCACATAACCTTTCAAGTATGGCTATGGCCGGTTCCTCATCTGAACCCGAAAAAGCCTGATTCCGGGTCAAGCCCGGAATGACCAAATTCGCGGCGTTTTCGTGACGGATGATGAAATTGAAAATGAGCGAAAACCGAAAAAGAGCAACAGC
>DATJHX010000134.1:0-3732 GCA_035493655.1 Nitrosospira sp. | reverse complement strand
ATCGGGCAGCCCTTGTTTTCGTCAAGCAAATTGAGTGCCATGGGTTCCTCCTGCTGACTGTTTGATGAGGGTTTGAATGGAATACTTTGATCGTTTGTGCGGTTTTACGGAAGAGGCAGTGGATTGGCAAAAGGTGCCCCGCCAGTGGCCATTCAACGGTAAGTTATTTCCAAATTACTTCCAGAAGAGCATAAATGCAATTCGCATTAAACCCGAACAATTCGAGCAATCCATTATCCGGTTTTATGCCAAAGGCATCCAACGCATGTGCATTGAAAACCGGCTGCTCCGTATGAAGACTGAATACTAAAGAATCATGTATTGAAGCTCTGTTCGGGAGCGTACACAGCCACATCCGCGAAAGTAAGGCGGGAAAACACTCGCCCTGCTTCCCCGCAGAGGAAAAAACGCGTTAGGCGAGGTTTTCCGGATAGGTACGGGGGAGAGGGCAGAAAAAGTCCGTTTTTTTATTTCACATCCTTTAACCCATTCCTTTAACTCGCCCGTTAACTCGTCCCCGATTTCCTTTCGGCATAGTCAGGTAGCAATTCCTGCCGCCTCGCCTGGATGTAACGATCGAGGGCATTGTCCAGCGTAGGCAGCAGAATACCGCGTTCACTCGACAGCGCACTGTACGTCGGGCGGGCAGCGATATAGCGGAGTTCGTGGTCACTGCGTGGATTCAGCAAGCTGGTATCCAGATCAGCCTTTCTCGCCGCCTTAAAGGCGAGGCCTGCCCAGGTGATCGGCTGTGCATTCGTCAGATGCCAGATACCGGCCTCCTTGTCGATCAGCAGGTCAAGGCTGGCATTCACCAGATCCGGAACGTAGGTAGGCGTAATGGTAATATCCTTCGAAGCGGTAAACACAACACCTTCCATCAGGCTCTTCAACGCGAGGGTGACGAAATTATGGATATCCCAGGGCCCGAAGAACGCGCTGGTACGCACCACGAGGGCTTGCGGAAGCAGTTCGAGGACTGCCCGCTCAGCCTCGGCTTTACTCCTTCCATAGCTGTTCAATGGTGCAACGGTGTCGCTTTCCAGATAGGGCGATTGCTGTTTGCCATCGAATACGAGATCGGTGGAAAATGTCAATAACTGGATCGCATGCTGCCCGCATACCTTGGCCAGAACGGACGGCCCGGTGACGTTCTCCCGGAAGCATCGATCCACTTCACGCTCGGCTTGATCGACGTTGACATAACCGCTCGCGTTGATGATCGCCCATGGCCGGTGCCGCAGAACAGCGGACTCGACCGATGCAGGATTGGCAATATCCATTTCCTGCCGGGTCAACACGACACAGCGAAGATCCCGCTCGGCGCAAATTCTCGCAAACGCCCTGCCAAGCGTGCCAGTGGCTCCCGTGATGAGGATCGGCTGTGTCATTTCACTCTCCGTCCGATGATGTTCGGGATGAAGCGAGGTGGAAACGGATAGGGGAAGCGCAGTAATGGCGGCGCTTGTAGCTACCGGCGGAACATTGGTGCGGCCAGCGCGGCGCCACCAGCCCTGCCCCTTTAAAGCCGGATGGGAAACCGGCCGCCCCGCAGCCAGATCTCGCATGAGCGATCCAAGCGCGGTGACGCGCGGCATTTTCGAACGAACGTCGAAGGGGCCGGACTCATAATATCCCTTGCGGGCAGTAACCAGGCAATTCCAATCGTACGAGCCCAGAAGCGCCCACACGGTCACCGCACGAACATCCACCCCTTGCTGCTTCGCATTTTTGGCTGCCTGCCAGATTTCCAGAAGCCATCGCATCTGATCCTCGCGGTTTGCGTCAATATGCACTTCCGTGACAGCCAAAGGCAAATGATATCGTTCCCAGGCTTCCATAAGCAAAGGCCCGATCCCCGGCGTCGGCGTGGCAAGCACGCGCACCGGCTCGGTATCGACATATCGATGTCCGCGATAATTCGAAACCGGCCAGCCGGGGTATCGTTCAGTGCGATGATCCAGCCAGCGCTCACTGGTGATGTAGTAATTGACGCCGATAATATCCGGTGGGCAGGCATTCTCCTTGAACCATAGAATTTGCGAAGCGTCGATGCCGATCCCGGCGAGGAATTCCCAGAGAGGATGTTCTTGCCCGACTTTTCCACATAACAAATCCCACCCCAGCCAGCGCCTCAGGTTATAAAAGCTGGCAAGCTCAGATAGCGGTGGAGTACTGTAAATCTTGCCCAGATCGTCTGTCTGGACCAGCTTGGCGTCCGGGTTCACTTCACGGATGGCGCGCATCGAGAGCACCACAGCACGGCACTGGTTCAGCAAGGCTTGAACGAATACGCGGTCATCACGCCCGTGCGGATACCAGAATCCGTACAGCCCGCTGAACCGCGCAGTGGTCAATGGTTCATTTACAGGAGTGTAATACTCCACCCAGGGGTAGCGGCGCGCCACGGCGCCGGCGTATTCTGCCAGGCCGTCCGCAAAACCGGGAGCCACCAGGTTTGTGCATGCCGGGCCGCTGCCGTGGTGCACCAACCCCACAATCGGTGTGACGCCACGTTCCTGCAACTCAGGCAAGCGCGCATCCGGCCACGACCAGTCAGCCTCCTCGAGCCCGTTGGGGGCGATATACTCCCACAGCACAGGGTAGCGGATGGCGCGAATTCCCAGCGATGCAAACCTTTCAAGATCGCACAGCCGTGTCGCATGACCGTTTCGATCAAGCTGGTTGAAATAGGCATCTTTTACCCGATTGATCGTACACTCGAGACCACCCCAGAGCATCAGGTCGTCCCTCAAAACCGCAGTTTCCCGGTCTTCTTCAGTTTCCCGGTCTTCTTTCCTGTTCACTTTCCCGTTCATCAAAATAGTTTTCATAATAATGTTGAATATTAGAAACGCTGTATTTCATCCAGCAAGATCGCATTGGCCCAGCAGGCGGTAGACATTCGAAATCTCGAAAAGTCGTCCCGCAGCTTGTGCCAGCCCTTCGAAGCCCGCTCATCCGGGTCGGTCCCTGCCCTATTTAACCTGCATGGGGTGTTGCGAATTACAGAGCCGTGCTGCCTGCGATGGGAAAAACACAATGATCGGTTATGTCATTGACAACTCGTACCGAGCGATACCGCTTATCGATCCGGCGTAAGGAGATATGCCAATCTGGAACCAATCCGGGTCGCCAAAAGCCGCTCCGCCGGGGAAGGGGCTTCAACGCTAGTCTGATGTTGGAGGATTGTATGAGTGGATTGCAGTTGTTCATCAACTGATTAGACGGTATTTATAGGCAGATGTTCAGCGTATGGCAAAACAGATCACCCCCAGCCATCAACTTTACAGGCAGGGAAAAGACTTATATCGAATATCAGATTTTGTAGAAGTATAAGACGAACTGAGGGAAGCGTAAGCCGCCAAACAAGCGGCGATCTCGAAGGATCTGCGAAGGATCTGACGAGGTTCCGCTAGTGGGGAGCGTCAGAAGGCAACATCGCGAGCGTATCCCTGAACTTCATTCAATTTAAAAAATTGTAGCGCGGGTTGAGCGAAGCGTAACCCGCCAAACATACTGCCGCTGGATATATTGTTCTATCCTTCATCCACCCAGTCGGTCACCTCTTGCTGCCCACTTGCCACCGAAGCTGTGGCTGGTGGTCAATAACCTCCTGAGCCGCCGGACTGACTCGACCCCGAAGAGCCCGACGTACCGGAAGACGACCCGGCCGGTTTTGGCCGATTACTATTGCCTTGCCCCGACGAGCCTGCTTGCCCGGACATCGAG
>DATJHX010000133.1:0-3553 GCA_035493655.1 Nitrosospira sp. | reverse complement strand
AGCCCCGGCAGCAGAAATAACAGTGATGCTCTAAGGAGCGGACGCGCCTTCGCCTGGAAGATCACTCTGCCGCTTATTTGTTCGCTCACATGCCCCTCACTTGCTCGTTTCCCGCGCCCCCGCCTCCATATCACGTGCTTCAAGCCTGCCGGCAATGATGATCATGACGAGTGTGAGCAGCATCAACAGTGTGGAAATGGCATTTACCTCGGGCGTGACCGCGACCTTTATCATGGTATAGATCTGGATGGGGAGAATCGGTTCGCCCACGCCTTTCGTAAAAAACGTAATGACAAAGTCATCAATGGACAGGGTGAACGACATCAGCGCGCCGGCAACCACAGCCGGCATGATGAGCGGTAACGTTATAAGGCGGAAGGTCTGCCAGGGAGATGCTCCCAGGTCGCGCGCCGCTTCGAAGATGCTCTCATCCATGCCCTGGAGCCGCGCCCTCACGATAATGGCGACGAATCCGACACAAAACGTGGTGTGGGCGATGATGATTGAAACCATGCCCAGCGTTAAATTCAGCACTTGCAAAAAGAATAATAGCAGCGATACGCCCAGCAGGATTTCGGGCATGGCCACTGGCGTGAACACCAGCACCGGTAACACCTTGAGCTTGTACCGATGTATAGCCAGGCCGGCCATCGTACCGAGCACGGTGGCGCTGAAACTCGCGCTCAGCGCAATAATCAGTGAATTGCGCGCTGCGAGGAGCATTTCCGTATTGTTTAGCAGAGCTTTATACCAGAACAGCGTGAATCCCACCCATTCCGCATTGAGCCTGGAATCGTTGAACGAATACATCACCACGATGGCTAGCGGAATATAGAGAAAGGCATAGACCAGGAATGCCGCGGACCATAGCCAACGAGTGCCGCGGCTCATGCTAGGCTGCTCTCTGGCCGACGGCCGAGCGTCCAAACCACGCAGCCAATCCGGCAATCGCCAGCACTGCAAGCGTCAGCATGATCGACAGCACGGAACCAAAAGGCCAATCGCGGGTACCGAGAAACTGATCCTTGATCAGATTACCGATGAGAATGTCACCCGTCCCCCCAAGGATATCGGGAACCGCGAACATGCCGAGCACCGGAATGAATACGAGCGCGGCGCCGGAAAACACCCCTGGCAGCGATAGCGGCCAGGTAACGCGCCAGAAGCGTTGCCATCCCGTGGCGCCCAGATCCTGTGCTGCATCCAGAAGTGAAGGATCATGTTTTTCCAGATTGGTATAAAGGGGTAACACCATAAAGGGCAGATGCACGTAGACCATGCCTACCAAAACCGCGAATGGCGAGAATAATAATGTTACCGGCCCGATTCCGAATGCGTCGAGTACCGCGTTGATAAAATGGCTGATTCCCGATTCTGGCCCGAGTATGATCATCCATGCATAAATTCGGATCAGGAAATTGCTGGCGAAGGGCAGCACTACCAGCAGTACCATCAAGTTTCGCAGATGCTTCTTGCTGCGCGAGATCAGCAGCGCCAGTGGATAGGCCATAACCAGACAAATCAGAGTAGTGGCTGCCGCAACTCCGAAGGATTTCAGGAAGATTTCGGCATAGAGAATGTCGCTGAAAAAGAACTGGTAAGCCTCCAGCGTAAAACCATGTTCAACGCCATGAGCCGGCTGCCTCTCAGACGCGGCAATAGGGGCCAGTCCCCCGAATTCGCCCGGAAAGCGGAACGAAGTCACGATCATGATCAGGCTGGGGAGAACGAAGAATACGACCAGAAACAGCAGTGGCGGGCCCGCAACCAGAAATTTCGCAAGGTATTGCCTTCCGGTTCCTCCCAGAGCAGCGAATGGTGCCTGTTCCTTTGCCGGTTTCTCAGTCATGGAGGAAGATACCTGCGTCGTGGCGCCAGGAAACACCAACTGGGTCCCCGACCTCAAAGAAGGTCGCTCTTCCCGGTGCGGAGTTTGGCAGTAAAGCCTCGATATAGGCGCCGTTGGCGAGTTCCACGACATAAGTCGTCACATCGCCTATATATAAAAAGTCATGTACTTTGCCCAGGAAGTAGTTTTTCAACTGGTGCCCATTCGACGGATGGGAAGTCGGATGAGAAATCCGGACCTGTTCAGGGCGAATCGCGATTACACCCTTATCACCCCCTCTGACGCCTTCTTTTCCAGCAGTGATGACTTCCCCCAGCTCCCCTATATCAAGTTTCAGATGCGAAGGCGCTGCTTCCAGTACCTGCGCATCGATCATGCTGATCTTGCCGATGAAATCGGCAACGAAGCGATTCCGGGGAAAACCATAGATCTTGGAAGGCTCATCGATTTGCTCGACATTGCCGCGATTCATCACGGCAATTCGGTGTGACAGCGCCAGCGCTTCATCCTGAGCATGCGTGACAAACACAAACGTGACCCCGACCTCCTTCTGAAGGTTGATGAGTTCAATCTGCATTTCCTCGCGGAGCTTCGCGTCCAGCGCGCCCAGAGGTTCGTCCAGCAACAGCAGCCGTGGCCGATTGACCAATCCTCTGGCTAGCGCTACTCGCTGTTTCTGCCCGCCCGATAGTTCATGCGGGAAACGGGTGCCGAAGTTTGACAAGCGTACGTCGTCGAGAGCCTCTTGGACCCTGGCTTTTATTTCCTGGGGCGTCTTGCCTGCCATTTTGAGGGGAAACGCGATATTGTCCGCGACCGTCATATGGGGGAATAGCGCGTAGGTTTGAAACACCGTATGGACAGGGCGCTTTTCCGGCGGAGTGCCAACCATATCTTTGCCGTCCAGCAGAATCTGGCCGGAGTCGGGAAGATCGAACCCGGCTATCATGCGTAAAAGGGTTGTTTTTCCACAACCGGAGGGCCCCAGCAGGGTGAAGAATTCGCCGGGCTCAACGCTTATACTGACATTATCGACCGCAATATAATCACCGAAGTGCCGTGTTACGTTACGGATTTCCAGTAGCGCCATTGTCTGCAACTAAAAAGCGGGGATTTTACCAAATTCAACCACTGCTAACCTGCCTCAGCCGGGTTGCCTGAAGGCAGGCATACTTAAACAGCCAGATCAGCTAATGGGAATACAGCGGGTATTGCCTGGAACAGTCAGATGTTTAGGACTGGAAAGCAACTACGTAAAGTTTTGTTGAGGCTGCCGTTATGAATTCGGCAGATTGACCCGACATCAGCCAAGCACCGAAACAGGTGTTAATAATAGAGCCAGAATTGCCATATCGACGCTATCGTCAGCAATAAGACAAGTATGGAGAGAAGAATGTTCTGGCGCCTTTTTTCCCTGACGAATTCACTCATCTTCTCATCTATCCTTTGCGAGCGAATCTCATCCAGAGCCTGATGCATCAGACGTGGAAATTGCGGCAGAATTATTGCCCAGCTCGATGCTTCCTTACGGAGTCGGCGAGTGAGCCCGCGCCAGCCGAGCTGGTCGGACATCCAGTTTTCCAGATATGGTTTTGCGGTCGTCCAGAGATCCAGGTCGGGATCAAGGTCGCGGCCCAGCCCTTCGATGTTCAACAGGGTTTTTTGCAACATGACCAGTTGCGGCTGGATTTCAACGTTGAATTC
>DATJHX010000132.1:0-12623 GCA_035493655.1 Nitrosospira sp. | reverse complement strand
ACGAGGTTTAGCTTTTAAAAAAGGTTTAGAGGAATACTATAGCCGCTGCTCAACCCAGCCAGTCACGCTGTCCAGTGCTGACGGCAGATTGTCGGGCTCGGTTCCGCCCGCCTGAGCCATGTCCGGGCGCCCGCCGCCTTTCCCGCCCACCTGCCGGGCTACAAAATTAATCAGATCACCTGCCTTCACCTTGGGCGTAAGATCGGCGGTAACGCCGGCAATTAGCTTGACCCGTCCATCTTCGATTGCGCCCAGGACCACGATACCGGATTTGAATTTATCCTTGAATTTATCCAGAGTTTCGCGCAGAACCCTAGAATCTGCCTCTTCGATGCTTACCGCAAGTACCTTTGCGCCCTTGACCTCGCGAGCGCGGCTGGCCAAGTCGCCACCTTGCGAGCTGGCCAGTTTCGATTTCATCCGCGCCAGCTCTTTTTCGAGTACCTTCACATTGTCGAGGATTTGCATGACGCGGGCGGCAGCCTCTAGCGGTTGTGCCTTGACCGCGTCGGCCACTTGCTGCAACTGCGATTCCCTTTCCTGGATGTAGGCCAGAGCGCGCTCGCCCGTCACCGCTTCCACACGGCGAATGCCCGCAGCCACGCCAGATTCAGTTACGATTTTGAAGAGCCCGATGTCGCCGGTGCGCTTTACATGGGTGCCGCCGCACAACTCGCGCGAGGTGCCTATATCCAGCACACGCACTTCGCTACCATATTTCTCGCCAAACAACATCATGGCGCCTGTTTTTTTTGCATCATCTATTGTCATCATGCGCGCCGTAGTCGCCTCATTGACAAGAATTTCAGCATTGACCAACGCTTCGACTTCACGGATTTGCGCATCTGTCACAGGCTGGTTATGTGCAAAGTCAAAGCGCGTCTTGTCGGGATCGACCAGGGAGCCTTTTTGCTGCACATGGCCACCCAATACCTGGCGCAGGGCCTTGTGCATCAGGTGGGTAACCGAATGATTGCGCTCGGTTCGCGCCCGCGCCACCCGGTCAACCTCCGCCAGCACTGTGTCTCCGGTAACCAACCGCCCGCTGCGCAGCAATCCCTTATGGCCGAACACATTCGCCTGGATTTTCAGGGTGTCGGATACGGCGAAAGTGCCGTTGGCGGCGAGCAGTTCGCCGCGATCGCCTACCTGCCCGCCCGACTCGGCATAAAACGGCGTCTGGTCGAGCACCACTACTGCTTCATCCCCCGCCTCGATAAAATCGATCCGGCTGCCTTCCTTGTAGATGGCAAGGACTTCCCCTTCATGCTGGAGGCCTTCGTAGCCGTGGAAAGCCGTGGATGGCCCACTGTACGTAATGCCTTCCTCCATCGTGAACTTGCTTGTCGCCCTGGCGCGCTCGCGCTGGCGCTCCATGGCGCGCTCGAAGCCGGCCTGATCTATCGTGATGCCGCGCTCGCGCGCGATATCGGCTGTGAGATCCAGCGGAAAGCCGAAGGTATCGTACAGGCGGAACAGGGTTTCACCGTCCAGCACGCCGCCTTCCAGAACTTCGCCTTCCAGGCGCAACGCTGCTTCGAGCACCTCCATGCCGTTTTCCAGCGTCTCGGCAAACCGCTCTTCCTCCTGCTTGAGCACTGCTGCCACGCGACCTTTCGATTCAACCAGCTCCGGATAGGCCTGCCCCATCACTTTCGCCAGATCCTCCACCAGCAGATAGAAGAATGGCTCGTTCTGCCCCAACTTGTAACCGTGGCGGATGGCGCGGCGGATAATGCGGCGCAGGACGTAGCCGCGCCCTTCATTGCCGGGAATCACGCCATCAGCAATGAGGAAGGAACAGGCGCGTATGTGATCGGCGATCACCCGGAGCGAGGTGCTGGATAAATCAGTGGTGTGCGTAGCGTGCGCCGCCGCACCGATCAGGTCCTGGAACAGGTCAATTTCATAATTGCTGTGGACCTGCTGCATGACTGCGGCAATGCGCTCCAGTCCCATGCCGGTATCCACCGACGGCCGGGGCAACGGATGCAGTGTTCCGGCGCTGTCGCGGTTGTACTGCATGAACACCAGGTTCCAGATTTCGACATAGCGGTCGCCGTCCGCCTCGGGACTACCGGGAGGGCCTCCGGCAACTTCGGGACCGTGATCATAAAAAATTTCCGAACAGGGACCGCATGGCCCGGTATCGCCCATTTGCCAAAAGTTATCCAGGGTGGCGATCCGGGTGAAGCGGGAGGAGTCGATACCTATGTCATTGAGCCAGATGTCTGCAGCTTCATCGTCCTCGGCATATACGGTAATCCATAATTTCTCCGGCGCTATGTTCAGCGTGACCGTCAGAAATTCCCAGGCAAATTTGATGGCGTGGCGCTTGAAATAATCACCGAAGCTGAAATTGCCCAGCATTTCAAAAAAAGTATGATGCCGTGCAGTGTAGCCAACGTTTTCCAGATCATTGTGCTTGCCCCCCGCGCGCACGCAGCGCTGCGAGCTCGCCGCCCGGGTATAGGGACGCTTGTCATGGCCGAGAAACACGTCCTTGAATTGCACCATGCCGGCGTTGGTAAACAGCAGCGTCGGATCGCTCCCAGGAACGAGCGAACTCGATGGCACGACCGTATGGCCGTGCGACTCGAAGAATTCAAGAAATTTCTGTCTGATTTCGCTGCTTTTCATATCGGTTTAAACGGCGGAGATTAACAGAGTGGCAACTGCCTAATATGGGCGTGGAGTACGTCAATTCAAGCTCCTCGGATTCTCAAGCTCCCTGAACTTCCGAACCCTCCACTCGCCCAGGTTCACTCTGTACCGCTAACGGCGCGATATCTCGGTTACTGTCGTGCCAAGCGGTTCACCGTTGATGATCGCAAGATTGGCCACTTTCACCCTGATGGTAAGTTTTTCGTTTGCCTTCGGCAGATCGCCTTCAGTCAGCACCATGATTTCGCCGGTATCATCTTTCAATACATAGGACTTCATATTAATCAGCGGAATTCGCGTCGCCTCCTTTGCAATTCCATGGAGGGTGACCTCTTTCCCGTCGAAATTTGCCGGGGATGCGGTGACGTCACGGATAGGCGTTGCGTTGATGCCGCATCCGCCCAGCATGATGCCGGCTGTCAGCACCATCCCACCGAATAACTTTTGTATTGTTCTTTTTTGCATTATTCTCCCTCTTCAGCATGGCGCAACACCCTGCTTATCGTTTCCGGAGCAAATCCGCGGCTCCTCATGAACCGCATCTGTCTGCCCAGTTCTTTTGCATTCCCAGGCACGGCACCGAACTTTTTCCGCCACACCTCATAAGCATTGAGCTGTTCAGCTTCCTTGATGTTGGGCAACTGCGCGGCGATTAAATTCTCTGGAATGCCCTTTTCGCGCAACTCATGCACAATCCGCTGACTACCGAACCTGCTCTTGCGCACATGTATCACGTGCTCGACCATGCGCGCGGATGACAAGGCATCGCACTGCTCAAGATCATCGAGGAGCTGCGCAAGCTCTTCGGAACCCCGGGCATGCGGAGCGAGCTTCTTTTCCAGCTCTAACCGGGAGTGCTCGCGGCGCGCGAGATAAGTCAAAGCGCGGGTTTTCAGGCTCGGCCCAGGCATAGCGGCATGTACGGGCCGTGGGTCAACTGCTCACGCAGTTAGCGGAAGCTATGCAATCACGACTTCCGCTGGATTGGAGACGCCCACAGCCATGCGGATTTTGGACTCTATTTCCATTGCCAGGTCGTGGTGCTCTTTCAGAAACTCACGCGCATTGTCCTTGCCCTGGCCGATCTTTTCCCCTTTATAGGCATACCAGGCGCCGGATTTTTCAATCAGCTTTTGCTGGACGCCCAACTCGACGATTTCCCCTTCCCGTGAAATCCCCTCGCCGTAGAGAATATCGAATTCAGCCTGCTTGAACGGAGGCGCCACCTTGTTCTTGACTACCTTGACGCGCGTTTCGCTGCCGATCACTTCGTCGCCCTTCTTGATGGAGCCCGTGCGGCGTATGTCAAGACGCACGGACGCATAGAATTTCAACGCATTGCCGCCAGTGGTGGTTTCCGGGCTGCCGAACATGACGCCGATTTTCATGCGTATCTGGTTGATGAAAATCACCATGGTGTTGCTGCGCTTGATGTTCGCAGTCAACTTGCGCAATGCCTGGGACATCAGCCTTGCTTGCAGGCCCATCTGCGGCTCGCCCATTTCACCCTCGATTTCCGCACGGGGTGTCAAGGCGGCGACGGAATCGACTACCACCACGTCAACGGAGCCTGATCTTACGAGCATATCCGCAATCTCCAGCGCCTGCTCGCCGTTGTCGGGCTGGGATATCAGTAGTTCCTGGACATTGACACCGATTTTCTGCGCGTATTGCGGGTCGAGAGCATGCTCCGCGTCAATGAACGCCGCCGTTCCGCCCATCTTTTGCATTTGCGCGATGACCTGCAGAGTGAGCGTGGTCTTACCTGAGGATTCCGGACCGTAGATTTCAATAACGCGGCCACGGGGCAGGCCGCCCACCCCCAACGCAATGTCCAGCCCCAGTGAACCGGTTGAAATCACCTCGACATCCTTGGCGACATCACTTGCGCCCAGACGCATGATCGAACCCTTGCCGAACTGTTTCTCGATCTGCGAAAGCGCCGCCGCCAGCGCTTTACTTCTGTTTTCGTCCATGAATGTTCCTTTTAAGAGTGGGCGGAATTATCGCACATGTGGCCCTCAGGCGGAAAGGCGAAGCAGGACACAACCTGTTCCTGTTTCGTGGCAGCGCTTCAATTTTTGTGGCCAATCGCCAAAAGGGCAAGTTGGAGGAAAATGTGTAAACGGCAGAGAATGTCTGATTCTTTATGGTAACCGTAACATTCAAGGCAAAATATAAGTATTGAAATACAGCTCTGCTCTCGCACGGTCCAGCTCCCGCAAAGCCTGATAAACTTCCCTCACCCTGGCGCTCTCGCCCTCGATCGCGTAGTCCACCCCCAGCTTATACCACGCGTCGGCGTTCTCAGGCTGGATACGCACCGTTTCCCGGTAAGCCTCGACTGCGTCGCCGTATAGTTTCAGATCGTCATAAGTAATGCCCAGGTTGTACCAGGCCTTGGGATTTTCCGGCTGTATACGTAACGCTTCCCGATAGGCGTAAATTGCGTGAGCATATTGCTTAAGGCTATAGTGCGTGTTACCCAGGTCATACCATGCGCCAGCATTCTCTGGCTGGATGCGCAGCGCATCCAGGTAGGCATGGATCGCGTGATCGTATTCCTTGAGATAAGCATAGGCAACGCCCAGCTTGTGCCACGCATCTCCATACTCGGCTTGATTGCGTATCGCTTCCCGATAGGCATGAACCGCCTGGTTGTAATGTTTAAGGTTGGCGGAAGCAAGCCCTATGCTAAACCAGGCGGCTGCGCTGGATGGCTCACGCTTGACTTCCTGCTGTGAGAGTTTTAACAGTTCGCGCCAATTTCCCTGCTTCTCCAGTGCAAAGGTCCGGTTAAGCCAATTTAATCCATTTTTTTTCGCTGCCGCCGGTGGAGATTGTGCTCTGTTCGCCAATTCGCTTATCCAATCCACCGGCATTGCAAAGATAAGATTCTCGCCCTCGATAAACTGAAGCGAGAGGATACCGATCAATCGCCCCTGCTCATCGAATAATCCGCCACCCCTGAGGCTCGGTGAAAAGGCAGTGGAAATCTGTATATATTGGGACCCGGCGTGTGGCCGCAGGTTAGTGACAACCGCTTCGCTCAGAATCGGCTCCCAGCCATTCGGCCCCTTTTGTGCCCCGATAGCATAAGCACGATCGCCGACGCTGAGTTTTCTGGCCGTACCCAAGGTGATGGGTCCGGCTTGCAGATGCGGTACATTCAATTGGCAGAGATTTCGTTCTGGCTCGGCATTTTGCAGCACTGCTTTGAGAAATTTTCCTGGAAGATGCACTCGCCCGGTTTTCCCTTCCTTTACCTCCTTTGTCACTTCGCACGCGGTAATCACCCGGGCAGCGTCAACAGCGACGCCGCTGCCCTGGCCGATCACCTTGTCATCGGCATCGACCATATCGACAGCTATCACCGAGTACCAGGCCCGCAAAAAAATCTGACGAGGGGTCTCAGGATTGTCAGCCGCGGCAAGGGACGAAACAAAGGCTAATACGCAGCCTCCAGCCGATATGAGGGGTGAGACAGGGTAATTCTTTTTTTGCGCGTTCAGACTCACGGCCGTAATGCTCAATTGGAAAATATATCGTAGCGTGTTGACACTTGGTAATGTGAGCTGACATGGCTCAACGTCAACGATAGAACAACAAGATGGGGCTGGCCGTGTAAAATGTCGGCTTTTTATCGACAGGAACACAGGAGCTTAAACCACCGCCTATGGAAAACAACGAGAATCCCCCTGACTCTCGCCCCGTCGTCTATTCCAGGAGGATCCAGCCTCTGGCATATTTCATCTTTACCACGCGGTGGCTGCAATTACCGTTATATCTGGGCCTGATTCTCGCCCAATGTGTGTATGTGTACCACTTCTGGGTCGAATTGATCGATCTGATTGGTGCGGTGATGGGTAATCAGGCGGCACTACAGCATATATTGGACGCAGTCGCCATTGAAGGTGCGGCCAGGCCCACCAAGATCAACGAAACGACCATCATGCTGGTTGTGCTTGGCCTGATAGATGTGGTGATGATCTCCAATCTGCTCATCATGGTGATCATTGGCGGCTATGAAACTTTCGTTTCCCGCATGAATCTCGAAGGGCACCCCGATCAGCCGGAGTGGCTATCGCATGTCAATGCATCCGTGCTGAAGGTCAAACTTGCTACCGCCATAATCGGCATTTCGTCCATCCATCTGCTCAAGACCTTCATCAACGCCCATGCGTATGATGAAAAGACCATCCTCGCGCAAACCGGGATCCATTTCGTCTTTCTGCTTTCGGCGGTTGCAATCGGCCTTAGCGACCGGATCATGGCCAGGGATACGCATTAGAATAATGCGTTGGAGAATCGAGTAACGCCTTCATCATTCGTTCCGGCTAAACCAGTCGGAAGATGAAGTCATGTCTCGTTCTTCGGCTTGCCGGTCTTTCTTTTCGGTTCAGGCGATTCAGGGGCGCTCAGGCGACTTCAGGCGGAATACTGTTTAACAGGTCTATCACTCCCTGCAGTGCGTTTGCTACCGATTGACGCCGTATTTCTTCGCGGTTTCCGGAAAAATAGCGGGTTTCGGTGCGCGCAAGGCCATCCTTCATCATCCAGGCAAAACATACCATTCCTACCGGTTTTTTTGCTGTGCCACCATCGGGACCGGCAATACCGGTAATGGAAACGGCGACCTGCGCATGGCTTCGTCCAATCGCCCCAGCTGTCATTTCCGATGCGACCTGCTCGGATACGGCACCGTATTCGTCAAGCGTTGCGTCGCTCACGCCCAGCATTTCGTGCTTGGAGATAATCGAATAGGTGATGAAGCCGCGTTCGTACCAGGCGGAGCTTCCGGCTATCGACGTGATGGTCTGCCCCAGCCATCCGCCGGTGCAGGACTCGGCGGTTGCGAGCATCAACCCCTGCTCGGAAAGCAGTGATCCGGCCTGCCGGGCGAGATCCTCAAGCATAAGATCATCCATGCGTTCCTCCATTTCATGTGATTTCTGTTTCTCGAGCGCTGCTGGTATCTTCCCTGAAGATAGTGAGATAGTGGTTTCTCATTATGTGCCAAATGCCTTCCACGCAGCCAGGCAAAGCAGCGCATAGAATGCAGCAAGCATGTCGTCGAACATCACGCCGAAGCCGCCGCGCAGTTTGTTATCGTAATATCGGATAGGAGGCGGTTTGATGATATCAAACACGCGGAATAGCAGAAATGCGAAGGCCTGCCATATCAGAACCTTGGGCGTAAACACCAGCACCAGCAGAAAAGCGACGATCTCATCCCAGACCATGCCCCCGTGGTCATGACTGCCCAGCGCTTTCCCAGTAACGGCGCAGGCCCAGATACCGACGACAAACATCCCACCGATCAGCAGCAGAAAGCCGGCAGCGTCAAAAAGAATACTGAGCACCCAGAATAAGGGCAATGCGGCGAGTGTTCCTGCGGTGCCCGGCGCCATCCTGCTCAATCCGATACCGCCACCGAACGCGATAAAGTGGGCGGCGTGGCGTCGCACGAACGCCTTGTCCGGGCGCGGCTGGGGAGCTTCATCAGACAATAATGCAGGGGGCAAAGAGACTGGCGAGGGGATTGCCGAGGGCGGCGGTGAGGGGGCCGCCGAGCGGGCCGCCGAGGGGGCTGGCGAGGCGGGCGGAGGGGGCGGTGACGAAGGCGATGGTTCAGGGTTGGCCTCTGAATCGCTTCCCCGCTCCGATCCAGGCGTGCCGGTAGACCAGCTATCGTCCCTATCCGGCACGGAAGTGGTCATATCCCTTTGCCTCCAGTGTTACAGGGTTGCCGCCCGCATCCAGCACGACAAAGTCTTCTCCCTCACAGATTTCGCCAATGCGGGTCAACGGAACATCCTGTTCGCGCGACAGTGCTTCGATTTTTTTCCGCACCGATTGAGGCGCGGTAAAGCACAGCTCATAATCGTCCCCGCCCGCCAATAAACATTTGGTGGCCAGTGGATGGGAAAGGTATTTTCCCATAGATGCCGAACAGCTTATCTCATCCATTCGGATGACGGCGCCAACCCCGGAGCATTTCAGTATGTGCCCAAGATCCGCCAGCAATCCATCGGATATGTCGATCGCGCTATGGGCAAGGCCGATCAACCGCTGTGCCAGGGCGACCCTGGGCACAGGGGTATTCAATGCGGGCAGACATGCGGCGACATCGTCGGCCTGGAGCTTGATCCGCCCTTGCTCATGAGCGAGCGCCAGGGCGGCATCGCCCAGATAGCCGGATATCCATATGTCATCATCCGGCTTCGCGCCGCTGCGGCGCAGGGCTTTTCCCGCCGGCACCTCGCCAATGATGGTCACGCAGATATTAAGCGGTCCCTGTGTGGTATCACCGCCGATCAGCTCGACCTGATATGCCTGGGCAAGCGCGAAAAACCCTTCGGCAAATGCCTCCAGCCATTTGTCATCCTTTTCCTCCATGGATACCAGAGGCTCGGGCAGCGCCACCGAAAGTGTGGCCCAGCGAGGCTTTGCCCCCATCGCGGCCATGTCTGAAAGATTCACGGCAAGAGATTTATGGCCCAGCTTGCGCGGGTCGCTATCGGCAAAAAAGTGCCGGCCGCACACCAGCATATCGGTGGAAATAGCCAGCTCCATGCCGCCTGCCGGCTTGATCAGCGCAGCGTCATCCCCTATGCCTAATACCGCACTGGGGGCCGGACGGGTGAAATAGCGCTGAATAATGTCGAATTCGGAAAGCACTTTGATACCGGACACTGGATAAGCGGGGGCAGACGGGCATCAAGCTCGCACGTTGATCTCCGCGGTTCGCAATTTTGCCGCCAATTTGTCCAGTACGCCGTTCACGTATTTGTGCCCGTGCGTACCGCCGTAAGTCTTGGCCAGCTCGACAGCTTCGTTGATGACCGCCCGATAAGGCATTTCTGGATGACTCTTGAGCTCGTGGGCGCCCATCAGAAGAATGGAAACCTCTACCGGACTGAGCTCCTTCATGGGCCGGTCCAGATAAGGCTGGATCAACCCTTCGAGCTCTGGCACATCCATTAAAACGCCGTGGAGCAGCTCCGCAAAGTAAGCCTCATCCGTTTTGGCGAATTCGCGTGTCTCATGAAGCTGGGCCTCAATAGCCTCAGCCGTGCCACCCGCCAGGCACCACTGGTAAAGTCCCTGTAGCGCCAGTTCACGCGACAGGCGGCGCCGGGTTTTACGGCCGGGCCTGGCTCGAGGACCGTCAGTGGATCGGGCTATCGGGCTGGCTGCTCGCTCAGTCGGTGACGTGCCTGTTGATTTGCCTGGTGATTTACCCGATGGTTTGGGGGGCGTCATTCGCTCGCTTCGTCTAGTTCTCTGAGCAGGTTGGCCATCTCTATCGCAGCCTGAGCAGCTTCGGTTCCCTTCTGGCTCATGCGCGCCAGAGCCTGGTCGTCGGAATCGGTAGTGAGTATGGCGTTGATAATCGGAATGCCTGTGTCGAGCTGCACCGCGGCAACGCCGCTTGCCGATTGATTCGCCACGATTTCGAAATGATATGTCTCGCCGCGTATGACAGCGCCCAGGGCTACCAGCGCATCAAACTGATCCGATAAGGCCATTTTTTGCAATGCCAGCGGAACTTCCAGCGCACCCGGAACCGTTACCAATACCATATTGGATTCCTCCACGCCTCGTTTCACCAGTTCCGCAGTGCAAGCACTGAGCAACCCATCGGCCACCTCGATATTAAAGCGGCTCATAACGAGGCCGATGTGCAAATCTTCGCCTTCGAGGTCGGTTTCAAATTCAAGAATGTTGTCATACCGTGCCATATTCGCTCCTGTAGCAAAACCTGTTATGCGATCACCGCCTTATGCTTCTGGATCGGCAATCCGCGGATTGAAAATTATTTTTCGGGCTAATTTCTTTTTACAAGACGACCTGTTCCAGTCTGCCCGCTCAAGTCCTGTCTTTCCAGATATCCGGTTACTTCGAGGCCAAACCCCGCCATGCTGGGCATCTTGCGAGGAACCGCCAGCAACCGCATCTTCCCGACATTCAGATCCTTCAATATCTGCGCACCGATGCCATAGTCGCGCAAATCCGCCCGAACCGCAACGCGGCTCCTGGATTTCGCAGGATTGACGCGCTCGAGCAGCTCCGCCGCACTTTCCCGCCGGTGAAGCAGTACGATTACGCCGCGCCCCGCCTCCGCAATGATGCGCAGCGTGTCGTTCACGTTCCAGGAATGGGTATCGTCGCTCACATCGAGCAGATCGATAACGGAAAGAGGCTCGTGCACCCGCACCAGCGTTTCCCTGTCCGGATCGATTTTTCCTCTTACCAGCGCCAGATGTGTAGCGTTAGCGGTCTTGTCGAGGTAGGCGACCAGGCGGAATTCTCCGTGAACGGTCTGAATGGCGCGCTCGGCCACGCGTTTCACGAGGCTTTCGGTGCGGCTGCGATAATGGATGAGATCGGCAATCGCGCCGATTTTCAGTTGATGCTTCGCGGCAAATTCAACCAGGTCCGGCAAGCGGGCCATGCTGCCATCTTCCTTCAGAATTTCGCAAATGACCGAGGCAGCGGTCAACCCCGCCAGATTGGCGAGATCACATCCGGCCTCGGTATGGCCTGCACGCACCAGTACGCCTCCATTTTGCGCCATAAGCGGAAAAATGTGGCCGGGCTGGACAAGATCCTCCGGTTTTGCATTCGGGTTTACCGCGGCCTGCACCGTACGGGCCCTGTCAGCCGCGGAGATGCCGGTGGTGACCCCGCTCGCCGCTTCGATGGAAAGGGTAAAATTGGTCCCGAGCGGCGAGCGGTTGGCGGCTACCATGAGCGGGAGATTGAGCTGGCGGCAGCGCTCTTCGGTCAATGTGAGGCAGATTAGTCCCCGGCCGTGCGTCGCCATGAAATTGATTGCCGCCGGCGTGATGAAATCCGCCGCCATGACAAGGTCGCCCTCGTTTTCGCGATTCTCCTCGTCTACGAGGATAACCATCCTGCCGGCTTTGATTTCGGCGATTATTTCCTGAATCGAACTAACGATCATTAACGAACTTCCCAATAACAGATACCTGTATATTTCGGCACGGGGCAATCACTCTTGTGCTCCCATGAGCCTTTCTATATACCGGGCGAGCATATCGACTTCCAGGTTCACCTTGGCGCCGGTTTTCAGGTCCGCCAGCGTGGTTACAGCCAGCGTATGTGGAATAAGGTTGACTTCGAATGTATCCCCGATCAGCCGGTTGACCGTCAAACTTACGCCGTTTATCGCGATCGAGCCCTTCCGGGCGATGTATTTTAACAGCGGGCCCGGCGCCTTGATCGCCAGCAGATAACTCTCTCCCGTTTGTTCGAATTTGACGATCTCGCCGACCCCGTCCACGTGGCCGCTTACCAGATGACCGTCAAGCCTGTCGGACAGGCGCAGGGCTTTTTCAAGGTTGACCCTCCCGCCCTGTTTATCGAGACCTTCGGTACAATTTAGGGTTTCGCGCGATACATCCACCGAGAACTCCCTATTTTCGAAGGCGATTACCGTAAGACAGACACCATTTAGCGCGATACTGTCGCCCACTCTTATATCGCTCAGGTCCAGCTCCGGAGAAGTGATACGCAAGCTTATACCCTTCTGAAGAGGTGTGACGCGCTTTATTTCCCCAACAGCTTCAATAATTCCAGTAAACATCAAACCCTTCCTACTTTCCAATACAATAACGGGTGTTGCATAGGGGTCAGGAGCACATCAGGATTCGACCCTCGGAGTCCGGGACCGGTTCTGCCAGGCTCGCCAGGTGCGGCATTATGCCGCATGGTTTTGATTTGCAATATGCGCTAATGTTAAAGGAACCGCTGAACCTCGGGGCAAGCCCTCTGCCGAAATGCAGGGTCAGCCAGAGGGAGCAGCTTCCGGGAGAATCCCATGGCGCATGTTCAAATTCCTTACATCATACATAAAGAACCTACTTACGGACCAGCTACGGATATGTTCAGCGATCTTAGCCAGTCGCCCCTGAGGAAAAATCTGCAACGCC
>DATJHX010000131.1:0-6468 GCA_035493655.1 Nitrosospira sp. | reverse complement strand
GCGGCATTGCTGCACAGATCATCACCCGCTACTCCAACCTCACGGACGTCGTGTGGAACGGACAGAGCAAAGTCATCCTCAACAACCGCATCGTACCCTCATCTGGGTGGGGCGCGCCGCCTGCGAAGTAACCATCGCGACTAGGTTGGGTAGGGCTGCACGAGCAGAAGCATCGTAACAAGCAGGCTTCGCAAGGTTCAAGCGAAGCCTGCATCAGGGAGGAAGGCAGCCCTGGGAGGATGAGATGACACATGGCAAGAGGCAACGCGGCAGAGGCTGATTTCGTTCTGCTTATCGAGGGGGCGGCCGGTATACATAACCGGCTGCCCCTTCTCATACCCGTTCACACAACAAGCTATCCTCTGTACGTGAACCGCGTCTATGACGCTGGTTATGAAACACGTCGTTCCCGCGAAGTAGGAATCGAGCTTTTCAAAAGTTTTCAGATTGGTCCCCGCTTTGCGCGGGGAATGATGAGTGAATAGAATGACTGAAATGATTTTGTGATCACTCATTCCGAGCCGGAACAAGAACCTCACGATTACCATTCGTTTGCATGGCCGAAACGAGACCTGCGCGCTCCATTTCCTCGATCAGGCGCGCGGCGCGGTTATAACCGATGCGCAGGTGGCGCTGCACTAGCGAGATGGAAGCGCGGCGGGATTTGAGCACCATGGCGACTGCTTCATCGTAAAGCGGATCGGCTTCACTGCCTTCCTGCGTTGAAATACCGGTGGTGCCTCCGTTTTCTCCCGCTCCACTTTCCTCTTCCAGTACATTCAGCACGCCGTCCACATAGCGCGGCTCGCCGTGCTCCTTTAGATATTCCACCACCCGATGGACCTCCTGATCGGCGACGAAAGCACCGTGCACACGCAGTGGAAAACCCGTGCCAGGCGGCAAATAAAGCATATCTCCCTGCCCGAGCAATGCCTCGGCGCCCATCTGATCAAGGATGGTGCGTGAGTCCACCTTGCTGGATACCTGAAACGCGACCCGAGTGGGTATATTCGCCTTGATAAGGCCGGTAATCACATCCACGGACGGCCGTTGCGTCGCCAGCAACAAATGCACGCCCGCAGCCCGGGCCTTTTGGGCAAGGCGAGCGATCAGCTCCTCCACTTTCTTACCTACCACCATCATCAAATCCGCAAGTTCGTCTATGACGACCACGATCAAGGGCATTTCCTCCAGCGGCTCCGGTGTGTCGGGTGTCAGGCTGAACGGATTGGTGAGCGGCTCTTCGCTCTTGATCGCCTCGCGGATTTTCTGGTTATAACCGGCAAGATTGCGCACTCCCAGGGTCGACATCAGCTTGTAGCGTCGTTCCATCTCCGCGACTCCCCAACGCAGCGCGCTCGCGGCCTGGCGCATATCGGTCACCACAGGCGCCAGCAGATGCGGTATGCCCTCATACACGGACAACTCGAGCATTTTCGGATCCACCAGGATCAGCCGTACCTGCTCGGGCGTCGCTTTGTATATCAGGCTCAGGATCATCGCGTTGATTGCGACCGATTTGCCTGATCCAGTCGTGCCGGCCACCAGCACATGCGGCATTCTGGCGAGGTCTGCGACTATCGGATGCCCGCCGATATCCTTGCCGAGGGCAATCGTCAGGGGAGACGCCATATCGGCATAAGCCTGCGAACTGAGAATTTCCGACAGCCGCACCACCTGCCGTTTGGGATTGGGTATTTCCAGCCCCATACTGGTCTTGCCGGGAATGGTTTCGACCACGCGTATGCTCACCACCGACAGCGATCGTGCCAAATCTTTCACTAGATTGAGAATTTGATTGCCTTTAACGCCTATCGCGGGCTCGATCTCATAGCGGGTGATGACCGGGCCCGGATACGCCGCCACGACTTTAACCTCGACGCCAAAATCGATCAGTTTTCGTTCGATCAACCGGGAAGTGAATTCCAGAGTGTCAGGTGACAGGATTTCCACATCCTTTTTTACCGGTTCATCCAGCAAGTGCAGCGGTGGCAGAGGCGAGTCGGGGAGATCCACGAAGAGCGGGCTCTGCTTTTCCTTGATCACTCGAGCAGACTTGGGGATGACGCTGGCCGGCTGTTCGATGTGCAGCGGGGGATGCTCGTTCAGACGCTTTTTTTCAACCTCGATCAATGCCCCACGCTGCGTTGCGGAGATCGCGCCCGCGCGCCGATCCTGCCAATCCTCCCAGCGGCGTTTAACCAGCAAGCATGCTCCTTCTATCAGGGTTCCCAGTTTCTCGACAAAGCGCAGCCATGACAAGCCAGTGAACAAGCTGAAACCGATCGCAACCATTACGAGCAGCGCCAGCGTTGCGCCGGTAAAGCCCAGTGCTTCGGATAGATTCCTGCTGATTACCAGACCCAGCGCGCCTCCGGGAGACTGAGGCAATATTATCTTGAGCGTATGAAACCGCAGTGCTTCAAGGCTGCTGCTGGCAACCAGCAATGCTAAAAAACCGACGGCTGAAACAAGCAGCGGCCGGCGATCGAATACGCCCGTGGATTCGACACGACGGAATGCCCCGAACGTCACATATAGAAAAAACACGACCCACCACCATGCGGAAATGCCGAACAAATACAGCAGCAGATCCGCCAGCCAGGCGCCCGCGGTTCCCCCGGGATTTTGCAATGGTCCACCCCCGCTATGCGACCATCCGGGATCCAGACGGTCATAGCCGTATAATATCAGCGCCAGATAAAGCACCACGCCCAGCAAGGCAAGCCCGGCAGATTCACGCAACAGTCTGGCGAGCCTGGGCGGCAAAGGACTGGAACTTGACTTCTTCGCCATTGGCTTGCTGGCAAAGCTCATGGATATAACCCAACTGTAAATGAAAAAGGGAACAGGACAGATTATAGACCAGACGAACTCAAACTATTCCATCTCAAACTATTCCTTGGCAGCGCAGAGCTTTGGTTTCCCTTATGCTACTCCCCTACCTACTCTCCAAAGCTAACGTTACCAGGGATCAAGGCAGGATCTCCGGTTCGGCTTTGATGACAGCAATATGGCGGGTTTGTTATCGATCAACGTAAATTTTTGAATAATGCTGATTAAATGAAAGATTACTGGATCGGACGGTGGAAACGAGGCGAGATTGGTTTTCATCAGGACGAGATTAATCCCTACCTGCGCCGGTATTGGCAGGAATTACATCTTCCGCCAATGAACGTAGGCGGGGAGAGCGAGGTATTCGTTCCCTTGTGCGGCAAAAGCCGTGACATGCTATGGCTTCGCGACCAGGGGTATTCCGTGCTGGGCGTGGAGCTGAGCGCTATCGCGGTGCGTGCTTTTTTTAAGGAAAACGGTTACACCCCACGTCATGTTACGCGCGAAAAGTCCGATCAGCTCGACCAATCGGGCCGATTCGACTGTTGGGAAGTCAATGGTATCCGCATCCTGCAAGGTGATTTTTTTGGCTTGAGCAAAGATGACCTGAGCAAAGCGAGTGCAGTATATGACCGAGCATCTCTGGTCGCTCTTCCACCCGAGATACGGGAACGCTATGTATTTCACCTGCTGAGCATCCTGCCGCCCGCAACGCAGATTCTACTTATCGCTTTCGACTATCCACAGCGTGAAATGCCCGGGCCGCCATTTGCGGTTTCTACAGGGGAGGTGGAGGCACTCTACCGCGGACGCGCCGAGATACGGCTGCTGGGGGAAGTGGACGTACTGGAGCAAAACCCGCGCTTTCAGGAACGGGGCCTGAGCCGGCTACAGGAAAGCATCTTCCTGCTGACGCCGTATAGTTGAGACCCGAGATCGACAGACACACTTTCCTGTTTGCAAACCTCTGTTATATGTATGCAAGCTTTGTACATACAACCATCGCTTTTGCGCTGGCTTTGCCGGATCGCCCCTTTATTTATTTAGTGATAGTGCGGCCTTGTCAGGAACCAGCTCCGCATGGCTCTGCTCATCGTCCTGCCGAAGTTTTTCATCCAGTATTTCGATCCAGTGATCGACAGGCAACGAGGTGCCGCCGCGCACATGCATGAGGCAACCGATGTTGGCGGTGGCAATGCGCGCGGGAGCGCCTGATTCAAGCGCAGCGACTTTATTTGTCAGCAACTGTTGCGACAGCTCCGGCTGGAGAATGGAGTAGGTCCCCGCTGATCCGCAGCACAGATGGGCATCGGGAACATAGGTCAGTTCGAATCCAGCCGCCAGGAGTATCTTCTCGACAGTGCCGCGAATTTTCATCCCGTGTTGCAGGGTGCAGGGGGAATGAAAGGCGAGCTTCCGCATTTCACCAAGTGTGCCAGTACTATCGGAAGCTCTGTCGAGAAGCGGCTGAAGCGTCCGGATTTCGGCCTCGACGATTTCGCTGATATCCCTCGCCATTTCAGAGATAACTGCCGCCTTTTCCGCGTAGGCAGGGTCGTGCCTCAACAAATGGCCGTATTCCTTGACAGTCACGCCGCAGCCGCTGGCAGTTATGACGATTGCTTCCACGCCATCCGATTTTCCGCTCTCTCTTTCGGCAACGCCTTCTTTACCTTTTACCCCTCCTTTTGTCCCCCCTTTTTTCCCTCGCATGGCCTGAATGCCTGACTCATTCCCAATATATGGCCACCAGGCATCCACGTTGTGGCGCATGTAATCCAGCCCTTCCTCCTGGGCATTAAGGTGATAAGACACGGCTCCGCAGCATCCTGCATTTGCGGCTTTGATCAAGGAAATGCCCAGCCTGTCGAGGACTCGCGCCGTAGCGGCGTTGATGTTGGGCGCCAGAGCCGGCTGGACGCAGCCTTCCAGTATCAGCATCTTGCGTAAGTGACGCGTGGGGGGCCAGGCAGACGCATCAGCTTGCATGGACTGTGCGGGCACTGAATCGCGAAGACGGCCGGGTAACAGGGGTCGCACCGATCGTCCCAGCTTCAGCAAGGAGCTGAATATGCCTGAATTGGGCAAAACCTGACGGAGTGCGTATCGCATCGTACCGGAGGCAAGATCGCGCCCCACCTTCTTTTCGACAATGCCACGGCCGATATCGACCAACCGCCCATAGCGCACGCCTGACGGGCAAACCGTCTCGCAGGCCCGGCAGGTTAGGCAACGGTCGAGATGCAGTTGTGTCTTTTCCGTAACCGGCGCACCTTCCAGAACCTGTTTCATGAGATAGATGCGCCCGCGCGGGCTATCCAGTTCATCGCCCAGCAACTGATAGGTGGGACATGTAGCAAGGCAGAAACCGCAATGAACGCAATTCCGCAGTATCTCCTCCGCTTCCTGGCCTTCCGGGGTATCCTTGATGAAATCGGCGAGATTGGTTTGCATGGTTATATTTGGGGATACATCCGGCCAGGATTGAATATGCCTTTGGGGTCGAATTTTTCCTTCAGGCGTCGGGTTATTGTCATCATGGCCGGAGCCAACGGCTGAAACACGTCGGCGCGTGGACTATCGCTTCTGAACAATGTCGCGTGCCCGCCCGCATCCCTCGCCGCCTGGCGTACGGCGGCACGTACGGCTTCGGCATTCTGATGGTCGGCTATCAGCCAGCGCAATGCTCCGCCCCACTCTATTAGTTGCTTTCCCGGCAATGAGAGCGGTGAAGTAGTCGATTTTATCGACAAGCGCCACAGGTCCTCGCTTCCCCCGCTTTCCTTGTCCCCGTTATTTCCTCGAAAAAATGGATGTGTCTGCTCACGCAGCGACACCCAGAAAGCGCGGGGTTCGACGATCTCGTCACCGCCAAGCTTGCGGCGGGCCGCGTTTACAGCGGGTTCCGCGCCGGAAAGCCTCACGGTCAGTTCACCATTACAAAAGCAGGTTGCGGAAATCGCGAGCGGCTTGCCTGCCCAGGCATTCATATTCCTGATCGCTTCAGCCTCTTCCATCTCAAACCGCAGCGTAAGCTCCGCTGGGGGGGTGGGCAGCACTTTGAGTGAAACCTCAAGCAACACGCCCAGTGTTCCCATCGAACCGGTCATCAGCCGCGATACATCGTAGCCCGCAACGTTTTTCATGACCTGCCCGCCAAACTTTAAATCATCTCCCCTGCCGTCGAGCATGCGAACTCCCAATACAAAATCCCGAGCAGCACCGGCGGAGGCGCGGCGCGGGCCAGACAGGCCGGCCGCGATACAGCCACCAAGGGTCGCACCAGAACCGAAGTGAGGCGGCTCGAAAGCAAGCATTTGGCCATGCGTATATAACTCGGCTTCAAGATCGGCGAGACGCGTGCCGCTGCGGGCAGTGACCACCAGCTCCGTCGGCTCGTAATCCACTATACCCGCGTAAGCCGCCACCTCCAGGAAATCCATCTCCACCTGCCCGGCCCCCTTGCCCTGGTAATTGCCGTAAAAATCCTTCGTGCCTCCGCCGCGAATATGCAATGCCGCGTTATGCGCGGCAGCCGTACGGATTGCGTCGCCAAATTGATCGACAAAATGCTGCATGAGCTCCTGTTGGTGAGAAGACAAACGGGAAGAATAAGGTATGTATGATTGCTAT
>DATJHX010000130.1:0-18038 GCA_035493655.1 Nitrosospira sp. | reverse complement strand
TGTGGGATGTCAGTTACGCCGTAACCGCGAGGGACGTGACTCCGATTGAGCAGCACGTGCACAGCTTTCTGGAGATGATTCCGCTGATGGCAATTCTGTTCGTGGTATCGCGCCATTGGGACCAGTTTCTCGCACTGTTCGGCTTTGGTGTGGAAACTGCCCGGTTCGATCTTGCGTGGAAGGACCCGCCGCTGCCCGCGACCTATGTGTTTTCAGTCATGACGGCCATCCTTCTGTTCGAACTCATTCCGTACATTGAAGAGTTCTTCCGCGGGCTGCGGGCCAACCACGGCGCACTGGTACCCCCCAGGGCTCGGATGAAAAATCGTTGAGCTGCAGCGGAATTTTAGCTGGCTTTTGCTTTTAAATGGCAGCGGCCGAGAATTTCGATCGAATGATCGAGATATTGCCCAGACGAGGAACGCCCTCCATTACTTTTTTACTTTTACTTTATAAGTCACTCGAAACCATTCCTGTCTGAGCCTGCCTGAGCTTGCCGATTACTTCAAGCAAAATGGCCCGGAGCATTACCGCTACCGGGCCATTGTTTACCGCAGAGGCGATCAGCTCCAGCTTACTCCCAAGATGCCTAAACCAGACACAAGTATGAGAAAATATGTACCCCAAAACAACAAGACATTGTTCACGGCGCACCTCCTTACGTGTGATGACCACGGCTCCATGATCATCATTTCGGCCTCGCATATCTGTGCGAAAGGCCGCACAGGGATGAACGTCTTATCGACACAATGCTTATCGACGCAATGCTTTTAAAGCTCCAGGACCGTAATTCTTGGGCAATGATCGCTCGTCACAATACGTTGGCCTTCGTTCTTTATCAATGCCATCTTGCTTGAACTCGGTGCAGCAGCTTGTGTTCGCCTGATAGGGCCGCTGATAACGATGTGATCCAATCCCTTGAAGCCGGTGCAACCCGGCTCTGTGGATGTCAGGGCCACCTGATACATTGACGGTTTCCCGTCGTCAATTTCCTGCCAGAGGTAATCGCTTTTAACCCCGCCCAGCTCATCCCTGGTATTGACTCCTACCGGGTCGGAGCCATCCGCGCGAACTTCCCCCCTTGGGACTCGTGCCCTGGCCTCCTCATCTATTCGCCGGTTAAAGTCTCCCAATAAAACAAAACGAGGACTTTGTCGGGCGATGTGCTCGACCCAATCCTCAAGGATAGGAATCTGGCGATTGAGAACGACGCAGGCCGGCTGGGGGTCCGTAAGCTTGTGACCCGGGAAGCCGTGCGCTGTCTTCAGGTTGGCGCAACCCGACTTGAGATGAACATTCATGAAAGTGACGGGTAAGCCGTTGATTACAAGCTCGAGCGCCAGGCCAGGCCTGACGCGCGTGAATTTGCTCGCGGGATTTTCGGCGAGCGCAAGCTCCGGATTCGTTGTACATCTGCTTGCACCCATCGGTATCGCCTTATCCCAGGCGAATGCAACGGTCTGAAATGCGTTATGTGGAGCAACGCAGATATCGAATTGCCCGCTGAATTTGCCGAGTACCTGCTCGATTACCTCCTTCGACTTGATTTCCTGGAAGGCGATCACCCTGATTTTCTTGTTCTGGATAAGATCCTCGACGGTTGCTCGCAAGCCACCCAGCTTGAGATGGTAATTTTCAATCATTTCCTCCATCCCGGGCGGCTTCCTTGTCCTCCTTATCCCGTAAGCGGTGCATGGGGCGACCATCATAGCCGCATCAAAACCGCCAGCCGCTGCCATGAACGCTTCCTGGCATTTCGCCGCCCGGGCTGCTTCTTCTGGTACCGGATGCAGAGTGCCCCGGGAAATCTTTGCCCGACTACCGCACCAGTTGACCTCCGGTGCGCTACAGATTTCGGCATGATGCTTGAAATCATCAACGGTCCCAGCCCAGGCCATATTGAACATGGCGATTCCGACTGGGGATGTTTCCCGGATAATTTCGTCGCTGCGGGAAATTTCCTCGTTACGGAAACTTCCAATGGCATACGGAGCTTCATCGCCATAGGAAGCTTCATTATCGAGGGAAGTTTTTCCGATTTGCGCGCAGGCTGGCAACCCCGATAATAGGATTGCCGCGATGCAGACAAGCCGGCGGCGAGCGCGGCCAATATCGGACAAGAGCATAAATAGCTCAGGAACGAACAAGAAAGCTCTCAAAGGGACGGCGTTCCCCTCATTTGACTCTCTCTTTGACTCCTATGACCATTGAATCCGATCCGATCAGTGGCTCTACCCGGGTGGCCGAGAACCCTGCCTCCTTCATCCATCCCATGCAGTCCGCGCCTGTATAATCGAAGCCGCCAGGCGTTTCTATGAGCATGTTCAGGCTCATCATCAATCCGAAGGCGTTCTTTGACCGGTCATCATCAATGATTGCTTCATACACGATAAGCGCGCCACCAACGGGGATCGCTTCAAACGCCTTCTGGATAAGCATTTTTTTTGTGGGCAAATCCCAGTCGTGCAGAATGTGCCCCATAAGCACAACGTCTGCCTTGGGCAGTTCTTCTTTGAAGAAGTCGCCGGGGACGAAAGCAACGCGATCGGCAACTCCGGTGATTTGAACATACTGCTGAAAAACTGGCGCAACTTCAGGCCGGTCGAATCCCAGGCCGCGCAGGTGAGGGTTTGCCAGCGCGATCTGGACTGCGAGGTCTCCCTGCGCGGTACCGACATCGACGAAAGTGTGATAGTCCTGCCACGGAAAGGATTGAGCAATGATCATATTGGCTCCATGGCTCACGCCGGTCATTGCGGAAAGAAACTCGTTCAAGCCGGCAGGATCAGCGTATAAATTCCCGAAGAGATCCGCTGCCCCATTCTTGCACTCGTTCTGCGGCTCTCCGGTGCGCAGTGCCTCAGTGAGATTGTTCCAGAACGGGTAGAGGCGGCGACTTGCCATTTCAAGAATTCCGCCAATGTAGGAGAGCTTCTTCCGATCGAGGAACAGATCAGTCTCCGGCGTGTTGCTATAACGGTCGCCTTCACGATTCAGGAAACCGAGCGCTACCAGCGCATCAAGAAAATCACGGGTTGCCCGCGGGTGCAACCCTACCCGCTCGCGCAGGGACTCTAGATTTAGAGGTCTTTGTGCCAGTTGCGTGAAAATCCCTAATTCAACAGCAGATAGCAGGGTCTTTGCTGGCCAGAAGGCCATACCCGTCTGTAGAATCTTTTCAGGAGTCAGTTTATTGTCCATTGTTGCTCCAGATGAGAGAAAGTTGATAAAGCTGATTACCTGGAATTATATTCTGTGCGCAGACGCTGGCGTCGCCGGCCAGGCCGCTGGCTCATCACACAATCATGCGAACTTACAATCATCGGGCTAAACAGGAAACATTTTGAGGTATCCTGGTTTTCCGGACAGCCCGCCGGATTAGACTATTGGCATTCTATCGGCATCCGGTTGGATTCTGTTGACCCCCGTTGACATCCTGTTGACGTTCCTGTCGGTATTCCCGTTGACACCCGTCGGTATCCCGTTCAGGATATGATAACAGGATAAGCGCGAAAGGGTGGCAATAGTCGGGCTACAGGAATGCCAGTAGAAACAGGACGCATTCAACTATTCAATTCCGGTAAAGCAATGATGAACCAGACCTCCAGCATGAAAAACGCGATTGGGAAGCAGGATAGCCTGGAAGACAGCCTGCACGAAGTATTCGGCCTTGCCCACCTGAGACCCGGCCAGGAAGAGGTCATTCACAACGTACTGAACAAAAGGGATACGCTGGCGGTCATGCCGACGGGCAGCGGCAAATCCCTCTGCTATCAATTGCCGGCGTTGAATCTGCCCGGCACTGCCCTGGTCGTCTCACCTCTTATTTCGCTGATGAAGGATCAGGCGGAAAAACTGGAAGAGATCGGGGTTGACGCCGTGCAGGTCAACAGTACGCTGAATGCGCGGGAAGAATCGGAGACGCTATGGGATATCCGAAGAGCGCGCAGCGAGGTTGTATTTGTCACGCCCGAACGCCTGTCGGATCCCGATTTTCTTGATAACCTGCGACGTATCAGAATAAATGTCTTCGTTGTAGATGAAGCGCACTGCATCTCGCGATGGGGGCATGATTTTCGCCCGGCTTATCTCGAATTGGGGGACGTAGTCAAGGCGCTTGGCAACCCCACGGTTCTGGCGTTAACGGCGACCGCTACGCCAGAGGTAATTGATGACATTGTAGGGCAGCTCGGGCGTCCTTCCATGCGTGTCGTCAATACGGGTATTTACCGCGCCAATCTGAATTACAGCGTTGTACACACCACAAGCGCGGGCGAAAAGCTGAAGAAGCTGCAAAACCTGATTCAGGAAATCAAGGGCAGCGGCATCATTTATACCGCTACCGTCAAGGCGGTGGAAGACCTGGTCCCCGCATTACGGGCTGCGGATGCCACTGTGACGCTCTATCATGGGCACCTGCCAAGGAAAGCACGCAACGAAAACCAGCAACGCTTCATGGAAGGTGACAGCAGAATCATGGTGGCAACCAATGCGTTCGGTATGGGCATAGACAAGCCCGATATCCGGTTCGTGGTGCACTATCAGATGCCGGGAAGCCTCGAATCGTACTATCAGGAATCGGGCCGTGCCGGTCGTGATGGAAAACCGGCAACGTGCATCCTGCTCTATGATGTGCAAGACAAGCGGATACAGCAGTTTTTCCTGGCCCGCCATCATCCGGGGCAAGAGGAGTTGCAGGAAGTCTGTCGAGCAATGCAAGGCCTGCTTACGGAGCACTCCACGGTTGAGTTCGAGCGCCTGCATGCAGGGATTAACCAATATTCCATTCGCCGGCTTCAGGTGATACTCAAGCTTCTGGAGGAAGGTGACGTAGTCGTGCGAGATAAAAATCTGGGTTATCGTCTCCGAAATGAAAATATCAGGCGAGAGACTCTAATTCAACTCGCCCAAGTTGCCCATGGAATGGGCGAGCATGACCGGCACGCGCTGGAACGCATGGTGTTTTATGCGCAAAGCGGATTTTGCAGGTGGAAGATTCTCCTTGAATATTTCGATGAAGCGGTGGAGTGGGATCGCTGCGGCCATTGCGACAATTGTTTGAATCCGCCGGAACAGGCTCTGTCGGCAAAACCTGTCCGCAGCCGGGAACCAAGCCGAAGCCTTGCAGCCAAACCTGAACCTTCGCCGCAACCCTCTTTTCCCGTCGGCGCTTCTGTCGAAGTCCCCAAGGTGGGAAAAGGCCAGGTCGTCAGCGCCACCGGTGACATGGTTACTGTGGTCTTTCCCAATAGCCAGACACGTATGTTCCTGAAGAGTTATGTAAGGCGGGCCGAGGCTGATCCGCAACCGGGGTAATCCAGCCATACATACGATCAGACAGGCACGCGATCAGACAGGCTGAGCGGCGCGTCCACAAGGACTGAAGAAGAAACGATGTACTCCGCGAATTGTGGCATTTCCGCTACAATTGGACAATGGATTCGATAAATATAACAATAGCTTCAGATTTGGCCATAGATGAAGGAAACAGTAATATTTTTCTGGTAGGCATGATGGGAGCGGGCAAAACTACCATAGGCAGACTGCTCGCGCACTTCCTGGACAAGACGTTTTACGATTCCGACCGCGAAATTCAAAAACGAACAGGCGTCGGAATACCGATGATTTTCGAGATTGAAGGCGAGGCCGGATTCCGCAAGCGTGAGGCAGAAATGCTTTCGGAACTGGTAACAATGGAAAACATTGTGCTTGCCACGGGGGGCGGCGCGGTACTGAGCCAGGAAAATCGGGAGATGTTGAGGCGCAGGGGTACCGTAATCTATTTACGGGCGGCGGTAGAAGATTTATGGCGGCGCACCCGGCAGGACAGGAATCGCCCCTTGCTAAAGACTTCCGACCCCCGCCGGACGTTGGCGGAGCTTTATACCCAGCGGGATCCCCTTTACCGCGAAACAGCGCATATCGTTGTCGAAAGCGGAAAACGTAGCGCACGCCATCTGGCTCAATTGCTGGCTCAGCAGTTAGGGAACCTCTGAACAAATCCCACGTGGGCGCGACGGCGGCATTGCGGGACGGGATGCGCGAAAGGCGACGAAGGGAATGGTCGATCCCCTTCGCTAGGAGCCTGACAAAGCAGTCCGCCCGCAAAGCTTCGTCCCGTTTGGGTTGCGGTAAAATCGGGCGCTCACGGCGTTACACTCCTTGGCATCGTAGACCCAGCTACGACCTGCGTCGCGCGCCTTGTGATCATCCCGATTTTATCCGCAACGCGCTTCGCGGAGGATTTGTTCAGAGGTTCCCTAGCTCCGGTTTCAGATCCGACAGTGGGTGAAGAATCCGGAAATCAGACATACTGCCCAGGCATACTGGCGATCAGATGCCAATAACGGATACGACTGTTCAACGTTCCGCCCATGCGGGCGCTAATCGTCTCATAGCGCCTGATAGGACAGTCTATTCATCCATCAGCGCCTGATTCGGGAACAGCACGTCGGTAAAACCGAACGTACGAAAATCCGTGATGCGCACGGGGTAGAGAATACCCTGCAAATGGTCGCATTCGTGTTGCACAACCCGGGCATGAAACCCTTCCACGGTGCGATCTATGGGCCTGCCATATTGATCCGAGCCCTGATAGCGCAATTTCGCAAAACGAGGCACCATCGCGCGCATGCCGGGAACACTCAGGCAACCTTCCCAGCCAGATTCCATTTCATACGTGAGAGGCGTCAATACGGGGTTCACCAGAACCGTGTAGGGCACTTCTTCCGCATCGGGATAGCGGGGATTGTGCTTGACGCCAAATATCGCGACTTGAAGGCCGACGCCAATCTGCGGAGCAGCCAATCCCGCGCCGTCGAGCGCCTCCATGGTTTCCCGCATATCCTGAATCAGGGCATGGAGTGCAGGTGTACCGAAATTCTCGACCTTCTGGGCCACCTCGAGCAGGCGGGGGTCGCCCATTTTCAATACCGGTTTAATCGCCATCGAGTTCCACCACACGTTCAAGAATGTTTCTGACACTTACCATCGTTCTTTCCAGGACGGCATGAGCATCCTCCAGGCGAATCGCATGAACACTGGTTTTACGTCCTGCGGCGTAATTGGCCACAACAGCTATGGCGGCGTAGCATAGGCCCAATTCTTTAGCCAGCGCCGCTTCGGGCATTCCCGTCATTCCCACCATATCAACTCCATCTCGCTCCATCCGGTTGATTTCAGCCGCAGTTTCGAGGCGCGGTCCTTGCGTCGCGCCGTATACCCCGCCATCGATGACCCGCTGGCTCGCAAGTGTTGACGCCCTTAGCAGATACTTGCGAGTGAGCTGGCAGTAGGGTTCGGTAAAATCTATATGGGTAACCGGCCTGTCCAGGCCTTCGTGGTATGTATAGTTGCGGCCGTGAGTATAGTCGATAATCTGATCCGGAATAGCGATGGCACCGGGAGCGAGATCTTCACGAATCCCGCCTACCGAAGCCACGGATATTACCCTGGAAAGTTTCAGCGACTGCAGGGCCCACAGGTTCGCCCGGTAATTTACCTCGTGTGGAGGTATCGTATGGCCAGAACCATGGCGAGGCAAGAACACGACCTCATTGTCATTGATTTTCCCAAAAGTCAGCGGGCCGGATGGCTCGCCATAAGGAGTTCTCATAATCTGCCGGCGCGATATTTCAAGACAGGCAAGCTGGGCCATTCCAGTACCGCCTATGATTGCGAGCATATTTGTCTTTCAGGATTCTCTATAAATGAAAAGATGTCGGTGCGGCTGTTCTTGTTCAGAAATCCAGAGATGAAGTTTTACCAGGGTCTGTTAGGACCCTAGCCTTTCACAGCATAAATCGCCGGCAAATTTCGCCACACACCGTAAATATCCATTCCAAATCCAAACACATAGCGATCCGGCAGCACCAAGCCAACAAAATCCGCCTTGATCGGCCTGAGCCGGCCTATTTCTTTTTCTGCCAGAACGGCGCTGTAAAAAGCCGTGGCGCCGCGGGCCATGGTCCAATCACGTATTGCTGCGAGCGTAATTCCCTCATCCAGAACATCATCCAGCACCAGCACAACCCTGTTCCGCACATCCTCGCGAGGTGATATTTTCCAATTGAGGTCGCCTCCGTGCACCCTGTTGTCATAGCGGCTGACATGGAGATAGTCGAAAATAAGCGGAAATTCCAGCAAAGGCAGCAACTGCCCCGTAAAGATGACAGCGCCGCCCATGACGCTCAGCACCAGGGGATAGGCGTCCGATAGCACAGCGGTAATATCCGCTGCCATTCTCTTTACGGTCTGCGATACCACCTCCGCAGAAAATATCTGCTCCGCCGTATCGAAAATTTTCCTGGCTTCTTCGGGAGGCAGCATCAAGCGGTTACCATGGAACTGGAGTTGCCTCTATTAAAATCGAACTCATCTACGGCGAATGAAGAAACCTTTCAGAGATTTTAGGAAACTCTCGAACAGGTTCCACACGAGAGCTTGGCGGCGAATTTATTCTTAGTTAGATAAAACCGGAAAACAGAAGTTCAAGCGGGGCTGTCAGGCTGCATGCAGGTCACAGCCGAGGCCGTTCAGGTATTCTGCAAACTCCCGACCCACTTCGGCATGCTCGAGCGCCATTGCAACGGTTGCCTTGAGATAGCCAATCTTGCTTCCGCAGTCATAGCGTGTCCCGCAGAATTCATAAGCAAGTGCTCGCTCCTCCTCCAGCAGCGAGGCAATGCCATCGGTAAGCTGAATCTCGCCTCCCGCACCTGGTTCGATCTTTTTCAGGTGCTCGAAAATTTTTGGCGTCAGGATATAGCGCCCTACTACGCCCAACGTCGAGGGCGCATTTTCAGGTTTCGGCTTTTCAACAATACCGGTGACTGGATATAAGCCTTTCATTCCCGGTCCGCATTTCACGATACCGTAACTTCCCGTATCTTCCGGTTTGACATTTTCCACGGCAAGGATGGAACAGCCGTTTTGTTCATAAACCCTGCTCAACTGCTGCATGACGGGGACCTCTCCCACAAGCAGGTCATCCGCCAGCAGTACCGCGAACGGCTCATTGCCTACAGCGGGGAGTGCACAAAGTATGGCATGACCCAATCCCAACGCTTCCGGCTGGCGAATGTAGATACAAGAGATATTTTTCGGCAGAATATTTCGCAGTATTGCCAGCGTTTCCCTCTTGCCCCGCGCTTCCAGTTCCGCTTCCATTTCGTAAGCCTTATCGAAGTGATCTTCGATGGCGCGCTTGTGCCGGCCCGTTATAAAAATCATCTCCGTAATGCCCGCCGCAACGGCTTCTTCCACTGCATACTGGATAAGCGGCTTATCCACGATGGGCATCATTTCCTTGGGACTGGCTTTGGTAGCGGGCAAGAAACGTGTGCCCATACCGGCTACGGGAAAAACGGCTTTCGTTATTCTTGGCACAGATCGCTCGCTTAAGAAAAAAGGTTCACCACCCCTGGACCGGAATCAGCTTGCACACCCTTCCAGTAATTGTAACAGCCCGGCCTCATCAAGTATCGCGATCCCGAGCTCAACCGCTTTTTCGTATTTACTGCCTGGGTCAGCGCCAGCTACCACATAGTCGGTTTTCTTCGATACACTCCCGGTTACCTTCCCGCCGGCCGATTCGATTCGTTCCCTTGCATCCTCCCGGGTCAGATTAGACAGGGTTCCGGTGAGCACGAAAGTTTTGCCCCTGACGTCAGCAGTGCGGAGACCCGTGCCGGAATCAAACACAAGCCGTGCCTCAGGGGACTCCTCACTTTCTTGCCAGTGCACGCCATAGGCGCGCAACTGCGTGATAACCTCCCTGTTGTGCTTTTCACTGAAAAAGCCGGCAATGCTTTGAGCTACCACAGGGCCGATATCTTGCACCTGCTGTAAACCTTCCGCCTCGGCCGCCATCAATCGATCCAGCTGTCCAAAATGTCGAGCGAGATCCCTGGCAGTGGTTTCACCGACATTGCGAATACCCAGCGAATAGATAAATCGCGCCAGGGTGGTGTTTTTGCTCCTTTCGATAGCATTCACTACGTTGCTCGCTGATTTTTCCGCCATGCGCTCCATATCGGCAAGTGCGGTCGCACTGAGTGTATAAAGGTCGGCGGGCGTCTTGACGATGCCGTGATCGACCAGGTGATCCACCAGCTTGTCCCCCAGACCCCTGATGTTCATTGCCCGCCGGGAGGCAAAATGCAGAATGGATTGTTTCCGCTGCGCCGAACAGAACAGTCCGGCGGTACATCGCGTCAGCGCTTCACCGGGCAGGCGTACCACTCTGGCGCCGCATACAGGGCAATGCGAAGGCATCACAAAGGGCCTGGCGTCTGACGGGCGTTTTTCCTTCTGTACGGCTACCACTTCGGGGATGACGTCACCTGCTCGCCGCACAATCACACTATCGCCGATCATTACATCCTTGCGCCTGATTTCATCCTCATTGTGCAGCGTTGCATTGGTAACGGTCACCCCGCCTACAAAGACAGGTTTCAGACGCGCAACCGGAGTCAACGCGCCGGTTCTGCCCACTTGCACCTCGATTCCCAGTACTTCGGTTGTCGCTTCCTGAGCCGGAAACTTGTGCGCGATGGCGAACCGGGGAGCACGGGAAACAAATCCGAGTTTCTCCTGCTGCGCCAGATCGTTGACCTTGTAAACTGTGCCATCTATCTCGTAAGGAAGTTCTCCCCGCTTTTCACTTATTTGATAGTGATAGTCCAGCAACGCCTCCAGGCCGACAACCGTGCGGCGTTCGCGCACAACCGGAAATCGGAGCGATACAAGATAATCCAGTACATGATCGTGTTTATCACGAGGCACGCTTTCACCCTCGAAAGCTCCAATGCCGTACGCGAAAAACGCGAGTTTGCGGATGGCGGTGATGCCGGGATCGAGCTGGCGTAGCGAACCGGCTGCGGCATTGCGGGGATTAATGAATTCCCTTTCATTTTTTCCCCGCTGTTGCTGGTTCAGGTTTTCGAAATCGGCTTTCAACATCAGCACTTCCCCGCGGACTTCGATAAAAGCGGGTCGGGGAGTGTGATGAGAATCAGCCTTGAGCTGTAAGGGGACGGATCTGATGGTACGTAAATTCCGGGTCACATCTTCGCCAACATACCCGTCGCCGCGCGTTGCCCCAGTCGTCAAAACGCCGTTCTCGTAGCAGAGGCTGACTGCAAGGCCGTCGAACTTCGGCTCGACCGCATATTCCGCCTTGTCCACGCCGAGCAGTTGGCGCACTCGCCGGTCAAAAGCCTCCACCTCCGCCGCGTCAAATGCATTACCGAGGGAGAGCATCGGGGTGTGATGCTGGATTTGCGCGAATTGCTTGAGCGCGGCAGCACCTACGCGCTGGGTAGGAGAATCGGGAGTAATCAGTTCCGGATGGCGTTGTTCGAGTTCCTGCAATTCGCGGAATAGCTTGTCGTATTCCACATCGGGAATAATCGGAGCGTCAAGCGTGTAATAATGATAATTGTGCAGTTCAATGTCCTTGCGCAGCTCCTGCACTTGGCGCCGGATATCATCCATCTCATCACTCGCCTCGCTCACGCAAATAGCCTCAGCGCAATTTCCCCCCCAGCAGGTATATGGCGCGAGGACATCCGCGACTCGATAGCGATCAACTGCTGCTTGATTTTCTGGATTCCGTTGTCATTCAGTGGAACACGATTGTCATCCACCATGATGCCCCCGAGGGTGTCGGCAAAATTTCCCGCAAGGCGGACCATCTGGTCGAATACCATCTCCCCTTTCGCCACCTTGGGCACGTCAAGCAGAAAAGTGATGCCGTGGGTCGTGAGCGTCCGAATGGTATCGGGAAGAAAAGGAGCAGGCTCGAAGTTGCTTAGATAGAACAGGACAGCGTTGTTGTCATTGCGGTAACTGAACATGCCATCCGCCCCAAGCCGGAAGCCAGATGACTCTGCCAGAACGCGAATCTTGGCGCCGGTCAGTGCACCGCCATCCCTGCTGATTATATTGATGCCTATCATGACATCGACTTCCGCACAAAACTCGTCCAGCGCCAATGCCTGGGCATAGGCTTCATGCAGGTCGGGACAGTCCGCAACTGCATTCAGGCTCATAGAAAAGTTTTGAGCCATATCGCGGAACTCGGACAAATTGACCTCGCTTACAGGACCGGCCCGATCGACAAGCTGAAGACAGGCTTTCAAATTGACATAGCCCCCCCTGCCCTGGCTCTGGGAGGTAATTTCTTCCCAAGCTACGTCGGGGGCTCTTTGTCCCAGCCACCGCACCGGCTTGCTGAAATCGAATTTTCGCTGCAACATTACTGCCAGACTTGAATCCGCGATCACTGTCTCTCCATGGATGGCGACCACATAATCCACCCTGTTTCCAGCTCGGGCGCTGCGAAGCGGTACTTGCACTTTAACCGTGCTCGGCGGGGACTCCCCGGAACCTGGCGCAGAGACGGGTTGAGGCTGCGAAACCGGCTGGGAATTTGGCCGGGCAATTGACTCGGAAAAGGATGCCTGGGCCAATTCACGAGTTGGCCCGGGAGTTGAATCGGGAGTTGAGCTTGGAGTCGGATCGGGAATGCGTTCCTGGATCGGCTCGATCGGTTCGCCTGCCTGGACGACTTCCGTCGGTTTATCCGGTTCATCCAGTTCTGTAGCCAGGTCTGGCTGGAAATCCTGCGATTGAACCGATCCAAGCCGGGGTTCTATCCGTTCACCCTCTTCCGTAGGCATGTCAGCAGGCATGTCCGCGCGCAGCAGCACATCTTCATGTTTTTGCCCAAATGCTTCTTCTGCTTGCCGCCGATAGCGCCGCTGTTGTAGCCAGTTAAAAAAAATGACGCCCATGACCACGACGATGCCAACGGCGATCAGGCTGATCTGAAGTTCGCTTATATTTACCATGCCTGCCCGGCCCGTGGCGGAGCACTGCCAAGCCTGGCAGCTTCTTCGATTTCCACTGCGACCACTCGGGAAATACCTTTTTCCTGCATGGTGATGCCTATCAACTGCTGTGCCATTTCCATGGTAATCTTATTATGACTGATGAATATGAACTGGGTCTGGCGCGACATTTTTTTTACCAGATTGCAGAAGCGTTCGGTATTGGTATCGTCCAGCGGAGCGTCCACTTCATCCAGCAGGCAAAAAGGCGCGGGGTTAAGCTGAAATAAGGAAAATACAAACGCCAGCGCAGTCAGTGCTTTTTCACCCCCGGACAGCAGATGAATGGAGCTGTTCTTCTTACCAGGGGGCTGCGCAATAATTTGTACGCCTGAATCAAGGATTTCTTCGCCTCTCAATAACAGCTTCGCCTGCCCGCCTCCAAACATGGTAGGAAACATTTCATTCAGATTGGCGTTAACCTTTTCGACGGTTTCCAGCAGGCGTTCGCGGGTCTCCGCATCTATGCGCCGGATTGCATCCCGCAAGGTTTCTGACGCTTCTTTCAAATCATTCAACTGTGAATCGAGATAATCTTTCCGCGCTTGAGAGGATTGCAACTCTTCCAGCGCGCCGAGATTGACTGCACCCAGGGAGGATATTTCATTATTGAGGCGATTGATCTCGGCCTGCAATGCAGCGGGACGAGTTTTCCCGAGTGCTTGTATCAGCGCCTCTTCGGGCGCTTCCGATTCCTTCAGGTGCTCATCAAACTGATTCTCGGTAATGCGGGCTTCCTGTTCCTTGAGGCGCGCAATATTGATGGACTCTCGCAAGGGGTGCAGCTTTTGTTCGGAAGTCAGGCGCTCTTGTTCGATATTGCGCAACCCGGCAGCGGCATCTTCCAGAGCACCCCGGGCGGCAGCCAGTGCCTGTTCACGCTGTGCGCGCAGGATTAGCCATTCCTGCAGGCGCATGCCTAGCCGCGTGTCGTCAAAACCGCTTTGCTCGGTTTGCAATTTTTGCAACTGCGCCCTGAGCTCAACAAGATTCTCATCGACGATCCGAATGGAGTTCTCCACCTCGGCGATTTTATTGTGGCAGGTTTTCTCGTGGAATGAGGCTTCCTGCATTTCCCGTACTGCGTTCTGCGCAAGCTGGCGCTGTGCGTTGAGCGCCAGCTCCGCCGTATGGCCAGCCAGTTTTTCCTGCTGCACCTGATTCCTCAGGAGTTCAATCCGGGTGCCATATTCACCCAATTTTATTTCCGCATCCCGCCTTCTCGAACTTTCCAGCCCGGCCTGCTGCTCGATCTCCGCTACTTCCCCCTCAATCTGGCTACCTCTCTGGCTTGCGCGCTCCGAAAGTTGAGTGAGCTTCAGCGCCTGCATCTGGAAGTCATGCCGTTGTTGCTGAAGCTGCCCAATATCGAAACGCAGGGCAGATACGGCTGATTCGAGCTCCTGGCGTGCCTCTTCCGCCGCCTCCAGGGCCGATTTCTCCACCGATAGATACTCTTTCAGGCCATCGGACTCGAGTTTGATCTGGGCTATTTCCCGCTGCCGCCCCAGCACCCCGTGCAATTGCGAATCCGGCGCGTAATAAGTAAGGCTGTGACGGGTAACAATGTGACCTTCACGGGTTACCAGCATTTCCCCGGTGGAAAGGCTGGTCCGCGAGGAGACGCTTTCGTGCACGCTGCCAACCACAAAAACCCCCCCCAGCCATTCCTCCACAACGCCTTTTAGGCCGTCATCGTCGCAGCTTATATACGATTGCAGCGGCATCAAATTCCGATTGCCCAGCCGTGGTCGTTCCTGCCTGCCGTGTAGCGGCTCATACAGAGGCTCATGGGCGAACTCCTGTGCCTGCTCGCCTTCGGGCTCCCGGCTGGTTGCCTCATGAACCGCCCATTTAGCCGGCGGCGGGTCATTTGTCCAGTCATGCAAAGATTCCAGCTTCTCGAGCTGCACACTATTCAGGCGCTCGCGCAACACTGCTTCAAGCGCATCCTCCCATCCTTTCTCGATCTGGATGCATTGCCACAAGCGCGGCAGAGCATCGAGCTTATGCTTTACCAGCCACGCACTCAGCCGTTCGCTGCCTTCAAGGCGGTGCTGCAGGCGCTGCAAGGCTGTAAGCCGGGCATCTGCCTGAACCGCCTGCTGATGCAGCCTCTGCACCTTATTCGCGCATGCGCTCCTTGCCTCTTCCGCATTCAGAAACAGTTCCTCGGTCTGTGCAAGCAATTCCCGTTTTTGTTCCAGATCGATCGCGCTCCCCTCTGCCTCCCGATTCAAATCCGACAACTGTTCCAGGTTTGGGGGCGGCAAGGCGTCTTGTTCCGCCAGCAGCCTCTTACGGCGCAATTCGAGCTGCTGCAGACTTTTTTCGGCGTACACCCGATGATTCTCTTCCAGGCGCCCAGCCTGTTCAATCAGCATCAAATGATGCTTTGTTTCCGCTAATTTTTCCTGGCAAATGCGAAAAGCGGCCTCAGCCTGCGGCACTTTCTCATTCTCCACCGCTGCCTTTCTCTTATTTGCTTCATGAACCAACCGCGCCTGTTCGAGCTTTGCACGCCACTGGATCAAGCTGCTCGCGGCTTCCTCCGCCTGCCTTTCCCGATGCCCAAGCTGGCTGCTCGTGCTTTCGATTTGCTGGGCCACTCGCTCGCGGCTTTCGCGCAAGTGCCGAATCTGCTGTTCGACATGGGCGATTTCAGCGTTGACCGCATAGAGCTCGCCCTGAGCCTGGTGCATATAGTCGCCCGCCGCATAGTGCTGAGCCCGCTTTTCTTCCAGACGTGTCTCAGCGTCGCGCAGGCGCGCAGTTTCAGCTTCCAGGGCAGTCTGCGTCGATTGGAGTTCGCGTTCTGCAAGGGCACGCTGGGCAGCAGCCTCCTGTTTGCGAGCAAACCACAACAGATTTTGCGTCCTTTGCAACTGTGCGTTCATCTCTTTAAACAGGCTGGCGATTTTGGCCTGTTGCTCCAGGCGCAATAGCTGCTTTTCCAGTTCGTGGCAGATATCCCCTACCCGCAGAAGATTTTCAGATGTATCAGCGAGACGCAATTCTGTCTCCCGGCGGCGCTCTCGATATTTCGATACGCCGGCGGCTTCTTCGAGAAATACGCGCAGCTCTTCCGGCTTTGCTTCGATAATGCGGGAAATCATTCCCTGCTCAATGATGGCGTAGCCGCGCCCTCCGATGCCCGTCCCCAGGAAGATGTCCGCAACATCGCGGCGGCGGACATGAATGTTATTGATGTGATAAGTGGACTCGCCATCCCTCCGCAATATCCGTTTGATGGAAATATGCGCGTAGCTCGACCACGGCCCAGCCGCCCTGCCGAGACTGTTGTCGAATATCAGTTCCACACTGGCACGCCCGACCGGCTTGCGATTGGCAGAACCGTTAAAGATCACGTCCTGCATCGATTCGCCACGCAATGCCGAGGCGCGGGATTCGCCCAGGACCCAGCGCACGGCATCAATGACGTTGGACTTGCCGCAGCCATTGGGACCGACCACCCCTACCAAGTCGCCGGGAACCGGTATCTCGGTGGGATCGACAAAGGATTTAAAACCCGCGAGTTTGATGTGGGAGAGGCGCAATTTTTTGTTCGCAACCAGCTATAATATGCAGCCCTAATATGCTGCAGCCCGAGGAAGCTTGAACTTGTGAAGCTTGAACTTGTTTCTTGAAAGCGTATTCGGAGCAGGCCCATTCTAACCGATATGACCGAGATAAGAGAATGCCTGGTACCCCTATAAAAGAGCCTACAAAAGAGCTGGAAGTATTTCCTAACCCGACACCCGGCCGGGATTACCTCATTCATATGGATATTCCCGAGTTTACCTGCCTGTGCCCAAAAACCGGGCAACCAGATTTCGCTACGCTGATTCTTGATTACATTCCCGACAAGAAATGCGTGGAACTAAAGAGTCTCAAGCTCTATATCTGGTCTTACCGTAACGAAGGCGCATTCCATGAGGCAGTAACCAATCGCATCGTGGATGACCTGGTTGCCGCGCTCAAGCCGAGATACCTTCGGCTTGCCGCCAAATTTTATGTGCGGGGCGGCATTTTTACGACTGTGGTTGCGGAACATCGAAAATCGGGCTGGAAGCCTCTACCTCCGGTAGAGCTTGCAAGATTCGAGAGCCAGTCCGCAACACGCGGCTAGATCAATCAATTGATGTGCTGTACGTAGTCTCTGGGAGAACCTGGCGGAAGTATGGGTTCGTCCAGGAGCGCCCCTGGACGCCGCTGCGCAAATTTGGACGCTGAGGCGAAGTGTTCCAGGCCGCCGATAGAACAACTAAAAAAACAGCAACGGTTGCGCCATGCGAACACGATCACCGCAGTACATGCTTATCGGCCTGATTACAGGGCTGGTTATAGGCTTGGTCATGCCCCATCCAGTCGCCGCCAATGGAGGTTCCCCTGCAATAGCAGCCGGGCCTTCCGGCACAGCGCCGTTTCCCGCTATGGCGGATTTCCCCGCCACCGCAGACTTCCCTGACGCGACAGCGCCTTCCGGCCAGCCGACTGTACCGATGAAGCCTGAGGGGAACGCATTACCCGACGACGTTCCCGCTCGGGAAATTAATGCACCGGCAGCGTTCGAGGAAATTACCACGGATGAGATCTCTGCTATGCCCGCGCCGGATGAGGGTAGCGGCGTCAGCAGGGGTAACCGGGATATCTGGGAGCGCATACGCAGCGGCTTTGCCATGAGGGAACTGGATAGCGCGGAGATATCGCATGACGAAGATTTCTATGTCAACCACCCGTATTACATGAAGCTCATCATTGAGCGCAGCAAACGCTACCTTTTCCATATTATGGAAGAGGTGGAACGACGCGCCATGCCAGCCGAGATTGCGCTGCTCCCCATCATCGAAAGCGCTTTCAACCCTAGGGCACAATCTCACCGTGACGCGTCGGGAATCTGGCAGTTGATCCCATCCACAGGAAAAAACTACGGTTTGAAGCAAAACTGGTGGTACGACGAGCGGCGCGACATCATCGCTGCCACGAGCGCCGCCCTGGATTATTTAAAAAAATTGCATGATATGTTTGGCGACTGGAAGCTGGTGCTGGCGTCGTATAACTGGGGGGAAGGGGCTGTGGGGCGAGCACTCGTCAGGAACCGCAGCAAGGGACTGCCGGCCGATTTCCCCAGTATTACCCTGCCCC
>DATJHX010000129.1:0-15937 GCA_035493655.1 Nitrosospira sp. | reverse complement strand
TACTCCAATCAAAAAAACGAGATGCACAAGTACTATCGGTAGCGGCACTTTGGCGGACGCCCCGTTTTCCTGGTTTTTGATTTTGGACAAGTCGCGCTGAAACAGAAAAGTGGCCGCTAGCGCATTGATTACGACTGCGAGGGCGGCTTTCCAGCCAAAAGTGGTAAACATAAAGGTTGTATCCCATCCCCACTTCCCGGCGACCATGAGAACGGGAGGCGCGGCGAACGAAGTCATCGTTCCGCCTATCGAAATATTGACGAACAGTACCCCGAGTGTGACATATTTGAGCCGGACGGGAATGTCCCTGGAATAAAAGCGCTCAAGGAGGATCAGGCCGGCCAGGGTCATTGCTGCCGGCTCAGTGATGAAAGAACCCAGCAGGGGAACGAACGATAGCGTGACGAAGTAAAATGATTTTCCGTCCGGCCAGGGAATGAGCCGCGCAAGGGTTGTGACGCAAATCATCGCAAATTGCAGGATCGGGCGGCTGCCCGAGATGACCATGATTGCAAATACGAACATCGGTTCGGTAAAGCTCTGTTGATCCAGATAGGCAATGGCAGCCTGCTTCCCATCCATGACCAGCATCGCGATAACCAGAACCATCGCCCAGAAGCCGAAAACGACCTCCACTTCTCCGAGGAAGTGCCAGATGCCAGCATGTGCTGGATGAGCATGTGCGAGACCCTCGAAGAACTTGGTCGAAAAAGTATGAACCAGCGCGATTCCGAACAGGGCTGCACCAATAATTTCGATGGGGACGGGGTTCATTCTTATAATGGGAAGAGCCCATGCAGATTTCGGAACCGCATGGACAAATGTTCAGGCTCCTGGATCCTGAATCGGATGCAAGAATTAGCTTCTAAAATCTCTTACTGGAGCTGCCAATGGAGGTATGGCAGGGTTTGAAGCTGGAAGACCTTCTTATTTCATTGCGTCCAGGTTCGCCTGGGCGTCCGCGTTGCCTTGTGCGGCGGCTTTTTTGAACCATTCCGCAGCTTTAGCCGTATCTCTGGGCACACCCTCGCCGGAGTAATACATTACGCCAAGGTTATTTTGTGCGTCGACATTTCCCTGCTCGGCAGCTTTTTGAAACAACTCCACTGCTTTTGTGGAATCCTTGGACACGCCTTCCCCGTTGGCATACAGTAAGCCAAGGTTGAATTGGGCGTCGGCATATCCTTGGGCCGCAGAGCGATGAAACCATGCCGCCGCCTTTTCAGGGTCATTGTTCAGGGTTTTACCTGACGTGTCCTTCGATATGGCTTCTCCTGTATAGTACATCACGCCAAGGCCATTTTGCGCTTTGGCGTCTCCGCTTTCCGCATCTTTCTTCAACTTGAGGAATTTTTCCTCCGGGGTGGGTTCGTTCGCAGTGGAGGGCATGATCTGGTTTAGCAATGCTGATTTTTCATCAGGGCTTAATTCATTCTCCAGCACCGACGGAATCTGCTTCTCGGAGGTAAATTCATCCGGGATCTTGACCTGTTTCTCGGTTTTGGCAGCATTTCCGGGAGATTTTTCGCCGCAGCCTCCAAATATGAGCAGGGGTAGCGCGAGCAATGTAATGAACAGGATATTCATCGCGTATGGGTTCAGTGTCCTACCAGGCATGCCTCATGCATGGAAAAATTGACTTTCGCAGGTTGTAGCTCACAGGCTGTAGTACATGTCGAACTCGACGGGATGGGTGGTCGTGCGAAAGCGCGTCACCTCTTCCATTTTGAGTTCGATATAGCCGTCTATCATATCATTTGAAAACACGCCGCCGCGTGTCAGGAAATCACGATCCTTGTCGAGGCTGTCCAGCGCTTCTTCCAGTGAAGCGCAAGGGTTCGGAATCCGCGCGGCCTCTTCCGCAGGAAGGTCATAAAGATTCTTGTCCATGGGATCGCCTGGGTGGACCTTGTTCTGAATGCCATCGAGCCCGGCCATCATCAATGCAGTAAATGCAAGGTATGGATTGGCGGTCGGATCGGGAAAACGCACCTCGATGCGCCGTCCTTTGGGACTGTTCGCATAAGGTATGCGCACTGCCGCTGAACGATTGCTGACCGAGTAGGCGAGATTGATCGGCGCCTCAAAACCTGGGACCAACCGCTTGTAAGAGTTTGTGCCCGGATTGGTTATGGCATTTAGCGCCTTGGCATGTTTGATAATTCCGCCTATGTAAAACAGCGCCATTTCCGATAGTCCCGCATAACCATTTCCGGAAAACAGATTACGGCCACCTTTCCATATGGACTGATGGACATGCATACCGGAGCCATTATCGCCGACGATAGGTTTCGGCATAAAGGTTGCTGTTTTTCCATAAGAGTGCGCGACATTGTGCACCACGTACTTGAATACCTGGGTCCAATCCGCACGTTTTACCAAGCTGCTGTATTTGGTGCCGATTTCGCACTGCCCGGCGGTGGCGACTTCATGATGATGCACTTCGACTTCTATGCCCATCTCTTCCAGGGCAAGGCACATGGCGGAGCGAATATCATGCAGAGAGTCGATTGGAGGCACCGGAAAATACCCGCCTTTCACGCCAGGGCGATGTCCCATATTGCCGCCTTCGTACTTTTCGCCAGAGCTCCACGCCGCTTCCTCAGATTCGATTTTTACCGAACAGCCGGACATGTCGGCATGCCAGGTTACGGAATCAAAAATGAAGAATTCGGGCTCGGGCCCGAAATAGGCGATATCGCCAATCCCGGTCGACTTGAGGTAAGCCTCGCCGCGTTTTGCCAGGGAGCGGGGATCGCGGTCATAGCCCTTCCCATCGGAAGGTTCTACCACATCACAGGTGAGAAAAAGCGTCACCTCATCCATGAATGGGTCCATTTTCGCCGTGTCAGGGTCCGGTATCAGCAACATGTCGGACGCCTGAACTCCTTTCCAGCCGGCAATGGATGAACCGTCGAACGCGTGACCGTCCTCAAGCCTATCCGCGTCAACTGCATGAGCGGGAAGCGTCACGTGTTGTTCCTTACCGCGGGTATCAGTAAATCGCAGGTCAACGAACTTGACTTCGTTGTCCTGGATCATTTTCAGAACATCGGCTACCGCCATTTTTATCTCCAGACTGGAATTGCTGTTGTACGATAAAGAATAACAAGAGAAATATCCAAAAAAAGAATTATATCAGCAGGAGCGCCGCCATTACCTCATTACCTTAAGGGGAAATTCTAAGGGGAGTTGTAAATAGCGAAAGCCCCCGATGGAGCCTCTGGTTTTATTGTCTACTTTCTGTTACCTCTGCCATTCATGGGTACCAATGGTTCCCGGCTGAGTTGGGTTCGAGAGTGCTTGAATTTATTGATGTCGGTCATAGGAGGAGCCCGAAGTCCACGCGTTGATGCACCACGCGGACGATCAGTATGTCACTCTCGTCTGGCATGTAGAAAATTACCTCTGGTCGAATCTTCCGGTGATCGTATACTCCGGCAGTCGCAATATTCGGATGCCTCAGTCATTCCTGCACTTTGGCAATGTCCACCTCGTTATCCAGCACATTAGCCGCGGTCGCGCGGTATGTTGCCGCCCCCTGTTTCGGCCGAGATACCAAGCTTGTGTTAATTCGCAAAACTATGGCACCGAATCTTAAGGTCGGCCTTGTCCCTTCCTCGAACTTCAATTGTCCTCAAAGCGGACATCGATGGAGACAAGTCTCTGAGAGCGCGTACCCAATACTTTTATAATCAATCTATTAGAGAACGGCACAAACCTTGCTCGATATCTCACACGCAGCTACTTCATAAATCTCTTGAATAAAAGATGCTAATGAGAACTTATCACCAGCCATCCGTTTTGCCGATATCGGAAGACTCTGAATTAACCTTGCTTTCGATATCCCATTTCTTCCACCGCTATCTGCTCGGTTCCTGATCGCTGGGCCATGCCAATCGCAGGGTCATCAACCGCGTGGGGTGCAAAACGCTAAACGGCAATCTGGCCTTGAATCTGGGATCGGTCTTTTTTTTCCACAACTTTGAGTCCTATCACCACGCCGATAGCGCGTTTCATGTATTTGGTGAAATGGCCTTGGAGGAGTACGAGAAGGTTTTACAGGGTTGGGCAGTAACGGTTCGGTAGCTTTTTTGGGCCTCTGGGTGGTGCTTTCGTCATTGGGAACTCTGCACGAAGTAATGAGTAGAAGGGCTGGGCGCGAAAGGCTTTATAGGAATTTTCTCCCAAAAAATCTGGATTTCAGGTGCTCCAGCACCTGCGCCAGAGCGGGAAACTTGCAAAAACCCGGGCATTGATCGTTTCCTCCCCCGATTCCTTCAAAGACCGGGCAGAGGCAGCGCGTTTAGGTGCCGATGGATATTTTCGTAAACCATCCAGCTATGATGGTTACATTAAACCCAGATAATCCGTTAGGCTGCTCTTCGAGCCTACGCGAGTGCTGGCGGTCAGTTTGCGGTCATTTTAGCCGCTTGCTCGGCGTCCATAGACCAGGCTATGGACTTCTCCCAACCGGCAAAACTGTCTCGCAACCCGCCTCGCCATCATCTCGCGTCCTAATGGATTATCTGGGTTAAAATCGGTGAGGTCATCAAAAATCTATTGCTGGGTAGCTGTTGGATGAATAAGAAGGGCAGATGCTCCCAAATATGAAAATTGAAAAGCAATACAGGGTTTCCCGCCTTCCCGAAATTGTAATGCTCTGTATTTCGCTGCTTGTGCTCTGCACGATTGCCCTATTCTCCTATTGGAACATTCAGTTTATGGAGGCCGCGAGCGAGCAGCGTAGTATCAGCCGGGAAATGAGGTACCAGAGCATGAGACTGCTCTCAATGCTTGTAGATGCCGAGACGGGCCAAAGAGGATTTCTTCTGACCGGGAAAGAGCAATATCTTGAACCTTATAACCATGCAGTCCTGGAAATTCCTCGATCGCTTGAGTTGCTCAAAAGCTTGAATACTTCGAGTTGGGATCACGGGCTGGATTTAAGGAGACTTGAGCAGCTGACCTCGGCCAAGCTTGGTGAGCTGAGCGATAGCATTGAACTGCACCGTTCAGGCAAGAGTTCTGAAGTCCGCTCGATTCTCGATTCGGACCGGGGAAAGAGGCTCATGGATCAGATCAGGATGATTTGCAACGGCATCGAGGAAGCGGCGCAAAATGATCTTATCTCGTTTGTTGCTGCCCAGAATGACAGCACGACGCGGTTGAGAGCCGTAAGCATGCTTGGCAGCAGCGTTCTCTTCGTTTTCCTCATTATCTCGGCCGTCGTAATCTCCAGAGGCATGGTGCGGCGGGAATCGTTATACAAAGAATCGGAGATTGCTAAAAAGTTGCTCAAGACGACGCTGGCCGGCATCGCTGACGGCGTAATTGCAACGGGCGTCAATGGCATGATTACATTTATCAATCCTGTGGCTCAGAAGCTCACCGGATGGAGCAAGGAGGAAGCCCTGGGAAGGCATATCGGGGAGGTATTCCCCATCGTTAACGAGACGACTCAAATCGAGGTTGATAATCCGGTCGAAAAAGTCCTTGCGGAAGGTATCGAGGTAGGATTGGCTGACCATGCGAATTTGATCTCCAGGGACGGGAATCAACTTCCCATCGATGACAGTGCCGCGCCTCTTAAGGATAAGCATGGCAAACTGATAGGCGCCGTCCTTGTATTCCGGGATATCTCGATGCGAAGGTATTCGGAGCGGCAGTTGGAGGAAGCGGCTGCGGCATTGCGGCGCTCGAACGAGGAACTCCAGCAGTTTGTAGATTCCGCCGCCCATGACTTACGCTCGCCATTGAACTCCATCAAGGGTATGGCCGAGTTGCTTTCATGGAAATTCTCCGGGCAGCTGGGGGAAAAAGGAGAAGAACTTATCAGTTATATCACCAAAGGGGTGGGCCGCATGACCCGGCTTCTGGAAGACCTCCTTTCTTTTGCTCGCGCAAGCCACTTCGATGCAGGCTCCGCCAAGCCCTTGGCGCTTAAAGACGTATTAACAGTGTCGCTTTCAAACCTGAGTGGCGAGATAACCGAGTCGGGAGCGACGATCACATCTGACCCTCTTCCCGTGGTAGCGGCCCATGAAGCGCACATGGTGCAGCTTCTTCAGAACCTTATTGGTAATGCTTTGAAATACCGCAACCCTCATCCTCGCATCCATGTCTCGGCCGAACAGAAAAACCAGCAATGGATAATTGGCGTAAGAGATAACGGAATTGGAATGGATCCAGCTTACGTTAACCAGATCTTCAAACCTTTTGAGCGCTTGCATGGAGAAGAATATCCCGGAAGCGGCATTGGTCTTGCAAGCTGCCGGAAAATCGTGGAGGGGTATGGTGGGCACATTTGGGCCGAAGCCGAGCCAGGCAAAGGTTCTAGATTTTTTTTCACGCTACCCATTATGGAAGAAGGAGCGCCTCCCTAACAGTATTCACGTTGGCGCTATCGTAGCAGTTCCTCCTTCCTTTTTCATCCAGATGATTTTGGAAAAAGCTGAAATAATCGGTCGGGAAATTGGGAGTCATTGGGAGTCATGCCGTTTTGACACAAGAAGCCTTCTGTCCGAATGTTTTACACACATTCCCATATCAGCGGACATCTGTCCGGCCTCAAGTTTCCTGTGGAGTACGGGGTTTTGTCGAAATAACACCGAATCTCTTTTTGTGGCAGCTTAGGCAGTAGACGGTTTGCTGATCATTGCGGGTTCATTTGTCACATCATGTTTTAACGTAATCGTCTTGCGCGTAGTCGCCATTATTGTCCTCAACAAGGAAATTTAAATTCCTATTATCGGTGCACTTAGCACATTTTCTATGTAGCTTTCTGCTTGGATCGAATTCTGTAAGTTTGGTTAAACTACTGCCTAAAAATGGAATACCATTGTATTTTCAATTCACTGTTATCGGGAAGCTTATGGAAACTATTACCGCGATACTCGACAGGGCGGAAGAACGCGCCAGGGACATGGATCTATCCTATCAGGGTGCGCTGCTACCGGCGGAAGCACTTACTCTGTTGCAGGAGGCGCCAGGCGCGAAACTGGTGGATGTGCGTTCCAGGGCTGAGCTGGATTGGGTGGGCCGAATTCCGGGTGCAGTTGAAATCGAATGGCAGTCTTATCCCGGCATGCGTCATAACCCGGATTTCCTGAGCTATCTTTCCAGCCAAGTGGACAAGGAATCGCTGGTCATGTTTATCTGCCGCAGCGGAGGGCGGTCCCACCAGGCCGCAGCGACTGCCACCGAGTTGGGCTATACGAGCTGCTTTAATATTCTCGAAGGCTTTGAGGGTGACAAGGACGCAAGTGGCCACAGGGGAACCAGGGGCGGGTGGAAAGTTGCGGGATTGCCGTGGGTGCAGGGATAATCACTGCATGAACGGTGCTCCAGGTTGTTCGGCGATCAAAAATGGCGCCCGGCAGCTTGCCTAAATATGATTGAAAATTGAAGATGCAGCTTTCCCAGAAGATTTACTACATCGCCGTCATGCGCCCGACCATTTAACCATGCCGGAGTAAGCTGTAATCAGCACGATGATTCCAAACCCAATGCGGTACCATGCAAAAACGGTGAAATCATGGTGACTGATAAAACGCAGTAATCCGCGCACCGCCAGTAATGCGCTCACGAACGAGGCGATGAAACCAATCGCGAATACCGCCGCGTCGCCAAAATGGAGGATATCGCGGTTTTTGTAAAGATCATAAAACGTGGCCGCGAACATGACCGGAATGGCCAGAAAAAAGGAAAATTCCGTGGCTGCCTTGCGGGACAATCCAAAAAAAAGGCCTCCGATAATGGTCGCGCCCGAGCGCGAGGTGCCGGGTATCAGTGCCAGGCATTGCATTAATCCGACCTTGAGCGCATGTTTCCAGTCCATGTCCTCGACGCGTTCAACCTCCACTATATGCTTTCTGCGCTCGGCCCAAAGAATGAGGATTCCGCCGATAATAAAGGCCATTGCCACAGGCACGGGATGAAAAAGGTATTGCTTGATGGTCTTGATGAACAGTAAGCCCAAAACTGCGGCGGGAAGAAATGCAATGAAAAGGTTTAACACGAAGCGATTCGCGTCCTGACGCGAACCGATGTCCGACATAACGTTCCCAATCTTGACGCGGTATTCCCAGCATACGGCAAGGATCGCGCCGAGCTGGATGACGATGGTGAATACCTTGCCCTTTTCGTCATTGAAGTCGAGCAGGTCACTTACCAGGATGAGATGACCGGTGGAGGAGATCGGCAGAAATTCGGTCAAACCCTCTACAATACCGAGAATCAGGGCTTTGAGGAACAGAAACCAGTCCATGCACTTATCCAGAAGCCGTTTGGCGCCGGGTAAGCATGAACGAACGCGGACAAGTCCCGGTCATGGGGCGGGGACTTATCCAGAAATCCTTATCAGGGCTTATCCGACGTTTCTATATATTTGATTATTATTATAAGATTATCGCACGAATGGCCGCGTAAGGCTTGAGCAACTGTGCCGAAGTATGAATTGCCAGTATTACTTCGCAAGTTTTCGCCCGGTTGCTCCGTCAACTGTGAGTGTTGCTCACCAGGCTGGCAGGCAATGTCGCCTTTGGAGTCACCTTTACACCTTGCTATAAATTTCCGCTCCTTTCGCCACGAATTCGGAGGCTTTTTCTTCCATGCCTTTTTTCAGGGCATCATCCTCGCTGACACCCTGGCTGGCAGCGAAGTCGCGTACATCCTGAGTTATTTTCATCGAGCAAAAATGGGGGCCGCACATCGAGCAGAAATGAGCGAGCTTTGCCCCTTCCTGTGGCAAGGTTTCATCATGAAACTGCTTCGCTTTATCCGGATCGAGGCCCAGATTGAACTGATCCTCCCAGCGAAACTCGAAGCGGGCCTTTGAAAGCGCATTGTCGCGAATTTGCGCTCCAGGATGCCCTTTGGCCAGGTCTGCTGCATGAGCCGCAATTTTGTAAGTGATGATTCCGTCTTTTACGTCATCCTTATCGGGCAGGCCCAGGTGCTCCTTTGGAGTGACATAACACAGCATTGCCGTTCCATACCAGCCGATCATCGCAGCGCCAATCGCCGAAGTAATGTGATCATAGCCCGGCGCGATGTCGGTAGTAAGCGGACCCAGCGTATAAAAGGGCGCTTCGTCGCAGTATTTCAACTGGAGATCCATATTCTCCTTGATGAGGTGCATGGGAACATGTCCAGGCCCTTCGATCATTACCTGTACGTCATGCTTCCATGCAACCTGTGTCAGTTCCCCCAGGGTTTTCAGTTCCGCAAACTGTGCCTCATCATTAGCGTCATAAATCGACCCCGGCCGCAGCCCATCCCCCAGCGAAAAGCTCACATCGTACGCCTTCATGATTTGGCAGATGTCTTCAAAGTGGGTGTATAAAAAGCTTTCCTTGTGATGTGCGAGACACCATTTGGCCATGATCGAGCCGCCGCGTGAAACAATGCCAGTCAGCCGCTTGGCTGTCATGGGAACATAAGCCAGGCGCACCCCCGCATGAATGGTAAAGTAATCCACACCTTGCTCAGCCTGTTCAATCAGGGTGTCGCGGAAAATCTCCCACGTAAGTTCTTCCGCCTTGCCATTGACCTTCTCCAAGGCTTGATAAATGGGTACTGTGCCAATCGGAACCGGACTATTACGGATAATCCACTCCCGAGTTTCGTGGATGTTTTTACCGGTGGACAGATCCATGACCGTATCGCCACCCCAGCGGATGGCCCAGGTCATCTTTTCGACCTCTTCCTGAATGCTCGAACCCAGCGCGGAATTACCGATATTCGCATTGATCTTAACAAGAAAATTTCGCCCGATGATCATCGGCTCCGATTCAGGATGGTTGATGTTGGCGGGAATAATGGCACGGCCCCGGGCCACTTCGTCTCGCACGAATTCCGGGGTGATATGCTGAGGCAGAAAAGCACCAAAATCATGGCCGGGATGCTGGCGGCTCAGTAAGTCCCGGTGTTGTTTGCTGAGATGCTCGCAACGCTGATTCTCGCGTATGGCTATGAACTCCATTTCCGGGGTAATGATGCCTCGACGCGCATAATGCATTTGCGTCACATTTGCACCGGCTCTGCTGCAACGGGGCTGGCGTTTCAACCCGAAGCGCATCTCGGCCAATTTGGGATCAGCCAGGCGCTGTTTACCATAAGCTGAAGCAGGGCCGGCGAGGATTTCGGTATCGTCGCGCTCTTCTATCCATTTTTCGCGCAGCGGAGGCAATCCTGAGCGGATGTCTACTTTTACTTCGGGATCTGTATAAGGCCCGGAAGTATCGTAAACAAAAATGGGTGAGTTTGGTTCCGCTCCCATGCCTGCATGCGTATCGGATTGGCTGATTTCCCGCATCGGCACGCGGATATCGGCGCGCGGACCCTGCATATAAACTTTGCGGGATTTAGGCAGCGGCTTTATTGCCGCTTCGTCGACATGGGCCGTTTTGCTCGTAAACGGGGAGGGGAATTGCCCATTATTCAAAACCGTTGCATTCATGATTACGCTCCTTTAAACGCAGTAAGCGAGGGGGACGGCTAAATCCCGAATTCACTGCGGCGGCCTCAGCCGGTCCTGTCTCATAATTTTCCGGAGTTTTCCGGGACGGGACCCCTAGCTGCTGCTGTGAAGCTAATGGAAATATGGAATAATTGCAAGTCTGTCGATGGCATTTATCTGGAAGGTGGGCATGGATCTCGAACAAAGCCGTTTTAATATGGTGGAGCAACAAATTCGCACATGGGATGTGCTGGATCAGGAAGTTCTCAAACTATTGTTCGAACTGCGCCGTGAAGAATTCGTTCCGGCCGCTTACCGTTCTCTCGCGTTTGTCGATATGGAAATCCCGCTGGGGTACGGCCAGGTCATGCTTGCACCCAAGCTCGAAGCGCGCATGTTGCAGGAATTGCAGGTAAAGGAGACAGACAGGATTCTGGAGATCGGTACCGGCAGCGGTTATTTTACGGCCCTTCTGGCCAGCAAGGGCGATTACGTTTATAGCGTGGAAATCGTGCCGGAACTGGTAGCCATGGCTGAAAAAAATCTTCAGATGCACGGAATCGGCAACGTGACGTTGGAAACAGGCGACGGTGCGCGCGGCTGGCCCCAGCATGGGCCCTATGACGCCATCGTTTTAACGGGGTCCACTCCGGTTTTACCTGAAGCGTTTCAAAAAAGCCTCCGGCCTGGCGGCCGTTTGCTTGCAATAGCGGGCGATGCGCCAGTAATGGAAGCCGTACTCGTCACTTGTGTGACACAAGAAGAAAAAACAGGCTTATACAACTCGATCAGCCTGTTCGAAACCTGTATTTCTCCGCTGAAAAACGCCAAGCAGCCGGAAAGATTCGCTTTTTGATCTCTCAGACCAGTTCATCCGAATTGGGGCCGGCCTGGCTCGTCTATTGCTTATGCCTGTGCTCATTGGTTCTCGCCTGCGCTTGCCCCAATGGAAGGGTCATTTGGTAAAAGTGAAGATTACGCGATACATTTTCCCACTGTTCATTGCCGGGTTGTTACTTCATGCACCATTGCATGCTGCGGACCTCATGGCGGTGTACCGTGAAGCACTGGAACAGGACGCACAATACAGCGCCGCCCGTGCTTCCTACCAGGCGGCCCAGGAAAAACTGCCTCAGGGCCGGGCGGGACTGCTTCCCACGCTTACTTTCTCGGGTGTACGCCGAAGGCAATTGATCGACAGGATTGGCGCACCTGAGGTTACCATCGATAACCAGAGTCTGACGATTACAGCGACCCAGCCTATCTATCGGAAAGAGAACTTCGTCATTTATGAGCAGGCCAAAATCCAGGTTGCGCAGGCGGATTCCCAATTCATACTGGCATCCCAGGATTTGATCCTGCGCGTCGCTCAGGCCTACTTCGACATCCTCGCCTCCCAGGTAAACGTAGAGGTCGCAGAAGCCCAGAAAAAGGCCATTGGAGAGCAGCTTGAGCTGGCCAAGCGCAACTTTCAGGTAGGTACCGCGACTATCGTGGACACCTATGAGGCGCAGGCCCGCTACGATTTGACACTCTCTCAGGAAATAGCCGCAAGAAACGATCTGGAAGTGCGACGGCGTTCCCTGCAGCAGATTATTGGTCGCATGCCCGATGCCCTTCTGCGACCGAACGAGGTGACTTCGGAACTGCTTACCCTGAAGCATCAAAGAATGGAGGATTGGATCACTCTGGCTGAACAAAATAACCTCACTCTCAAGATTCAGGAGGCGATATACAATATCGCCAGACAGGATGTGGAGCGGGCCAAGGCGGGGCACTATCCGACACTGGACCTGGTGGCGATATACAGCGACCAGAAAGGCGTAGGCGGTACGATTACCGGCCGGGGGATCGACCTGACGTCGAGGGAGATAGGGCTTCAGCTTAACGTGCCCTTATTCCAGGGATTTGCGGTACAGTCGCGCGTACGCGAAGCGCTGGCCAATCAGGAACGGGCGCACCAGGACTTGAATAATACGCGCCGCAACAGCGTGCTGCTGGTGAGCCAACAGTACCTGAATGTCACCAACGGCATGGCGCAGGTGAGGGCGTTGCAGCAGGCGGTGATCTCCAGCCGGAGCCAACTCGACTCCACCCGCCTGGGACGCGACGTGGGCGTCAGGACCGAGGTGGATGTATTGAATGCGCAGCAACTGTTTTTTTCCGCGCGGCGGGACCTCGCCCAGGCGCGCTACAATCTTCTCATGTCAAGATTGAGACTGGAGGCTGAAGCGGGCGAACTGGACGAGGATGATGTGCGGCAGATTAACGAGGTTTTGCTGCAATAGTCATCCGTTCCGGTATTCAAGCCGGTGCTGTTTCCATGATGACCACCCGTTGCCCGATTCTTGCAGGAGGCGTTGTTTCCCACCTTTTCCTGCCGGGTTGACGCGCAGGGCGCCGAGTGTTGGATTTTTTCAAGGGAAGTGCTGCGAGGATTGCCTTCCACTCTATCACCCTATTCTAGTTATGACCATGAACGAGCATGCTCTATCCGATGCGTACTGGGCCCAGCCGCCAATACTGTCCACTGGCGAGCGGCCGGCAGGTATTCGGGATACGCGTCCTGCGGACGTCGATAAAGGCGTACTGGACTCGAAAACCTTCGGCGCGATCGAAGCCGATCAATTGTTCGATTCGGTCAACCATGCTGCAACTCATGCCGGGCAGTGCGTGCTTTACCGCTCGCTTGCCAGGCCCGGGGTCAACGCGGCAGTCGTACGAGATAAACAGGATGCGGTACGGGAGCTGGAATCCAATTCCGGGCTGCGCGAACCGCTACAGAAGTTCATTGATGCAATGGCGCGCCAGGAACAATCTTTCTACCAACTGCTCTACGGCACATTCATCGGTGGCTTGGCCATCGATAGTTCCAGAGCCGGAAAGGAAGACATGGAATTCAACGGGTATGGATACCATCAATTTGTCGATGGCACCGACTTTGTGGTTGACCTGGTCGAAACCGTGAAGGCATTTCCACAGCCGCAAAGCAAGTATCTGCAGAACTTGTTTGCCACCATTCGCAACTTTGAACGTTCGCGCATTTACTCGCTGATAAGCGGGCCGGTTTATCTGGCAGGCGGAAAATTCAAGACACGCGCAGAGAAATCGCCTTATATGCCTCTCCCGCGCTTCAGGCCGTCCCTGATCAAACCGCTTCCCATGCTGTTTGCGCTGGCGGCAACTGGCGGAGCCCTCTATTTCTTTCAGGGACTGCTGGCCACTTTTGGAATTCCCTACCTTGGATATGGCGTACTTGCGCTGCTGGTGCCGCTTCTGCCCATTCTCCTGATTGCCATTGCCGCATCGGACCGTGATTCCGTCATCTATCCGCTGCGTAAGCAGTTCAAGCACAGCCCTGAACTGGCGCACATACTCGATACCTTTGGCATGATCGACGAGATTTTATCCATACATCGTTATTCGAGGTCATCTGGCGAAAGCATGACACTACCGGAGATAGTTGAAAGTGAAAGGCACCTTCTCAGTGCGACGGCAGCGAGAAACCCGATACTTGCGCGCGCCAAGCCCAATTACGTGCCCAACGATATTTTGCTTGATGACGCCGGGCGGCTGCTAGTAATTACGGGCCCGAATAGCGGTGGCAAGACAGCGTATTGCAAAACAGTGGTGCAGATTCAGTTATTGGCACAGGTCGGTTGCTATGTCCCCGCGGGTGGAGCGCGTCTGGTTCTGGCAGAGCGAATTTTTTATCAGGTGCCTGATCCGGGACACCTGGATGAGGGTATGGGGCGGTTTGGGCACGAGCTGAAGCGTACCCGAGAGATTTTTTTCAATTCGACCGCTCGCAGCCTTGTCGTGCTCGACGAACTTTCGGAGGGGACCACTTTCGAAGAGAAGATGGAACTTTCCGAGTATGTCCTCTCGGGTTTCTACAAGCTTGGAGCCAGCACCTTGCTTGTAACCCATAACCATGAGCTATGCGAGCGCTTGCAGGAAAAGGGCATTGGCCGCTACCTCCAGGGCGAGTTTCTCCCGCACGGTCCGACTTACCGGCTGATCCCCGGGGTATCACGGGTGAGTCACGCGGACCGGGTTGCCGCCGCCTTGGGTTTCAGCAAAAACGACGTGGAGAAGCACCTTGAGGATGTGGAAAAGCACCTCACACGCAGAACCTGACGTAGCGAAAAGTTCATACGGCATCCCGGATTAAGGATATATAGGCGAAACCCGGTTGATTTTACCGAACTTGTCGCATACTGTGACGTACCACACTCTAGGTGAAGCTGATCAGCGCTATAGTAAGCTTTTCACATATATATGTATCAGATAGGGTAAGAAATGAACATGGCGAAGTCGTTGGTGACAGGCGCGAACGGGTTTGTCGGTTCGGCGGTCGCTCGCTGCCTGTTAAACGCCGGGCATGAGGTACGCTGTCTTCTCAGACCCGGGAGCGATCGGAGAAATCTCGACAAATTGCCCATTGAAATTTCAGAAGGCGATCTCCGTTCCGCATCATCCTTGAAACGCGCGGTCGCGGGCTGCGATAACTTGTTCCATGTTGCCGCGGATTATCGTTTATGGGTTCCGAACCCGAAAACGATGTACGATATCAATGTAAGAGGCACGGAATCACTGATACTCGCCGCAGCCGAAGCTGGCATGGAACGTATGATTTATACCAGCAGCGTGGCGACGCTTGGAGCGAATCACAACGGCGCCCCCGCCAATGAAAATACCCCCTCCGATCTGGGCTCGATGACGGGGCACTATAAGCGCTCCAAGTTCATGGCGGAACAGGTGGTTCAGCGGATAACCGATAAGCATAAACTGCACGTGGTCATCGTGAATCCTTCGACGCCTATAGGGCCGCGCGACATCAAACCTACGCCGACGGGCCGCATTGTGGTCGATACCCTGTGCGGCCGTATGCCGGCGTATGTGAATACTGGCTTGAATGTTGCCCACGCCGATGATATAGCGCATGGCCACTTGCTGGCTTATACCCATGGAAAACCGGGCGAGCGCTATATTCTTGGCGGCGAAAACATGACATTGTTGCAGATATTGCAGACAATAGACGGAATTCTCGGCAAGCGGACCAGGCGGCTCAATCTCCCTGTCAGACTGGTTTTGCCGGCAGCATGGCTGATGGAGAAAATGGCCACTATTACGAATGTTGAGCCGCGCGTGACAGTGGACGGTGTGCGCATGGCGAAAAAAAGGATGTTTTATTCCAGTGACAAGGCTGTGCGGGAGTTGGGGTATCGATACCGCCCGGCATCAGAAGCGCTTGAGGATGCGACGAACTGGTTTCAAGAAAACGGTTATTGCGGTTAGACTTCATCCCCTGTGCTGCCCGCCATCCTTGCGGTACCAGGCATAAAAGCGCTTTGCAATCCAGCCCGCATGGCGCTCAGGTAGCGCTCGGTAACCCGCATGACTTCATCCAACGGCGCCCGTCGATGCGACACCTGCATCAGCCGCCTGTCAATCAACCCCTCCAATCCTTCT
>DATJHX010000128.1:0-14060 GCA_035493655.1 Nitrosospira sp. | reverse complement strand
TAACCCGCATCCGCCGCCCTGTCCTTCGCTATCTGTTCCTCATACCTGTCCCCTACTGCCAGTAGCATGGGCTTGGTATAGATCAGATCACCGCGTTTTTCCCCGTGATATTCAAGAATGCGCGTCTCGACAATGGAATCCACGGGACAGGATTCTTCGCAAAAACCGCAAAATATGCATTTGGTGAGGTCGATGTCATAGCGCGTGGTGCGGCGGGTTCCGTCATCGCGCTGCTCGGATTCGATGGTAATTGCCAATGCCGGACACACCGCTTCACAAAGCTTGCAGGCGATGCAGCGCTCTTCGCCATTGGGATAGCGGCGCAGGGCATGGAGGCCACGGAAACGAGGGGACTGCGGTGTTTTTTCCTCCGGAAAGTGCACCGTTATTTTACGCGCAAACAGGTAGCGGCCGGTCAGCATCATCCCCTTGACCAGTTCAAACAACAGAAAGGTACGAAAAAAATCCTTGATACGATTCATGGCTCTCTCTCCTGTCTCTGTGCCTGTCTCAGTCCTGTCCTAGCTGAACCACAAGCTCAATGGAAATGCGTTCCGCATCGAGAGCGGAAATTGCATCACCATGCCTATGAGCAGTATCCAGACAAGCGTGATGGGAATGAATACCTTCCAGCCAAGGCGCATGATCTGATCATAGCGGTAGCGGGGGAAGGTGGCGCGGAACCAGAGAAAACAAAATAATAAAAAGGATACCTTAAGCAGCAGCCAGATAAAACCGGGAACCAGGGTAAAGGGCGCCATGTTGAGCGGCGGCAGCCATCCGCCCAGGAATATGATGCTGGCAAGCGTGGCCACCAGAATCATGTTGGAATATTCCGCCAGGAAGAACACAGTGAAGGCCATGCCGGAATACTCGACGTGGAATCCTGCGACAATTTCCGATTCACCCTCGGCCACATCGAATGGAGCGCGATTGGTCTCGGCCACGCCGGAAATGAAGTACACCAGGAACATGGGAAACAGCGGGATGAGATACCAGTTGATAAAACTGCTGCCTTGCTGGCCCCTGACAATATCGCCCAGATTCAGGCTGTGCGACATCATCAGCACGCATACCAGGGCAAAACCCATCGCCAACTCATACGACACCACCTGCGCGGCTGAACGCATGGCTCCCAGGAACGCATATTTTGAATTGGATGCCCAGCCCGCGATAATGACTCCATAAACCCCCATTGAAGTCATGGCGAGAATATAAAGAAGCCCGGCATTGATATCGGCCAGTACAACCTCCGGGGAGAACGGCACAACAGCCCACGCCGCCAGCGCGGGCGCGAATGTCAGCACGGGCGCCAGCACAAACAGAAATTTATTCGCGCCGCTGGGGATGATGATTTCCTTCATCACCGCCTTGACCGCATCGGCAATGGGCTGCCCCCAGCCTCCCAGCCACGGGATGCCGAAGAACGTCACGCGGTTGGGGCCGACCCTCAATTGCATGTAGCCGATAATCTTGCGTTCAGCAAAGGTGAGATAGGCCACGGCAAGCATCAAGGGCAACACAATCGCGACGATCAGCAGGATGTTCTTCGCCACGAGGAAAATCGCCGGTCCCCACTCCGGGCCGAAAAAATCTCCAAATAATTGTTGGGCATGTTCCATCGGTTACTGGCTCTTCCGCTATGGTTGTTCTTATGATTTCTCTATTACGATTTCACCGAACATTTCACCCAGTGCCGCGGTAAGGGGATGCGCGGCCGCCACACGCACGCAATCGGCAGGAAGCTTGTCGTCACGGGCTGCCGCGAGTTGCACCGCCCCCTCTCCCTGTTTCAAGATCACGCTATCGCCGCCTGTTATGCCCAGCTTCTCCATGAGAGCACCTGCCATCCAGGCAACCGGTGCAGCCGCGTCGCGCGTGCGCTGGAGCGATTCCGCACGCCTCACGATGGGATCGGCCTGGTAAATCGGGACCTCGCCGATGCGCTGAATTGCACCATTTGCCGCAACGTCCGCCATCCCGACGTCGTTCACGATGAACTCCCTCAAGTTATTATCCAGCCACGTGCGCACATCGCTTTCAGGCGGCAGCACTTCCGACCGAACCTGCTCCGGCGTATCGAAATCAAAACCATCGAGCTCAAGCATGTTGCCCAGCACCCGCAAAACCTTCCATGCGGGACGCGTCTCTCCAAGAGGCGCCATCACGCCATTGAAAGTCTGCACCCGGCCTTCCGTATTTATGAATGTACCGGATGTTTCAGTGAATGGCGCCACCGGCAGCAACACATCAGCATAATTTCCATTCAGCGCATGCTGGCCTTTATATACTGAAAGCATTACCACCAGCTCCGCCCCCTCAAGCGCCTTGAGAGCTCGCTGGGGATTATAACTGTCCAGCTCCGGTTCCAGGTTCAACAGGATATAGGCCTGGCAGGGACCGGTGGTCACCCTATCGTTGCCTGTCCCAAGCATCTGCTGCGCATTCATTCCCTTGAGTATCGGCTGGGACGAATCCCCATCTCTACCCTGCCCAGCATGAGGGTCTGGAACGGCCCGCGCAACATATGCGCCAACGCTGTTGGCTGCCTCGCCCAGGACACCGAACTTCCCTTCGACGATTTGCGCGGTTTGCTGTGCCAGCGCATGAATATCCGCGTAATGCGGGTGATGCTGCGCGAGATTACCGAGAAGGATCGCTGCAGGCTTATTATTGATGAGGCTGGCCGCCATGGCGCGAGCTACATTGGCCACCTCAGCGGTCACGTCAGTATCCCCAGGCAGTTTGTTCAGGATGTTTTTCACATCGTCAGGAATGGTCACGCCTTGCGATTCGGCAGCCGCTTTCAGAACTTGAGCCAGCATCGAGACCATTGCCGTGGGTGCGACAATGGCGCGGTTCGTCACCCTGGTAAGCAGATCGTCATCGACCGGATTGATCAGATTCAATTGCGCGCCCTGCTTCACCGCCTGGCGCAAACGCTGCGCGATGAGTGGATGGTCCTTGCGCAAAGTGCTGCCTATTATCAGCGCGGACTTCAGCCGGGAAAGGTCGGCAATGCCCACCCCCAGCCAGGGTGCGCCCTGCAGGTGGTCATCCGCGCGAAAATCGGATTGCCTCAGGCGGTGATCGACATTTTCACTGCCAAATCCTCGCATCAGCTTTTGCAGCAGATACAACTCTTCGAGCGTGCTATGCGCCGAAGCCAGCGCGCCGATGCGTTGCGCGCCGTATTTTTCTTTCACAGCCTTCAAGCCATTGGCGACGAACTCCAGTGCTGTTTGCCAATTGCACTCGTGCCATTCTCCGTCACGCCTGATCATGGGTTTGCTCAAGCGCTCTTCCGAGTTCAACCCTTCATAAGAGAAGCGGTCCTTATCCGATAGCCAACACTCGTTGATTTCCTCGTTTTCGCGCGGCAGGACGCGCATGACGCGATTCTGCTTCACCTGCACGATCAGGTTGGAGCCGAGACCACAGTGAGGGCTTATGGACTTTCTGCGCGACAGTTCCCAGGTACGCGCCGAATAGCGAAAAGGTTTGCTGACGAGTGCACCCACCGGGCAAAGATCGATCACATTGCCTGACAGCTCGGAATCCACCGTGCTCCCGACGAAGGAAAGAATTTCCGCATGCTCGCCGCGCCCCGCCATGCCCAGCTCCATGATCCCGGCAATCTCCTGGCCAAACCGCACGCAACGGGTGCAGTGGATACAGCGTGTCATATCGGTGGAAATGAGCGGCCCCAGATTCTTGTTGGTAACCACTCGCTTGGCTTCTGTATAGCGGGACGAACTGGCGCCATAGCCCACTGCCAGGTCCTGCAGTTGGCATTCCCCGCCCTGATCGCAAATGGGACAATCCAGTGGGTGGTTGATGAGCAGAAACTCCATTACGCCCTTCTGCGCCGTAACAGCCTGTCCGGAGTGAGTAAATACTTTCATGCCTTCCATGGCGGGCGTCGCGCAGGCAGGCAGGGGCTTGGGTGCTTTTTCGACCTGAACCAGGCACATGCGGCAATTTGCCGCGATCGACAATTTCTTGTGATAGCAAAAATGCGGAATATATATACCCAGCTGGTTGGCGCCATCCATGACAGTGCCATTCTTGGGTACCGATACCGGTTTACCGTCGATTTCGAAATTAATCATTTGTAATACACTCTCGGGCTAGCGAGCTGATGCGGATAAGGAAGAAAACATTTCCGGGATGCCTTACACCAAGCATCTCTTGTGCTCGATATGGTACGCAAACTCGTCACGAAAATGCTGAATCATCGCGCGTACGGGCATGGCTGCCGCGTCACCCAGCGCGCAGATGGTGCGCCCCTGAATATTGTCAGCAACGTTATTGAGCAGATCGAGATCTTCCATTCGCCCCTTGCCGGTTTCAATCCGGTGCACTACACGGTACAACCAGCCTGTGCCTTCCCTGCAGGGTGTGCACTGGCCGCAGGATTCCTCGAAATAGAAATAAGAAAGCCTCTCGAGCGCCCTTACCATGCAGGTAGTATCGTCCATGATAATGACGGCCCCGGACCCCAACATGGAACCTGCTTTTGCGATGGAGTCATAATCCATATCCGTCTGCATCATGACGTCGCCTGGCAGAACCGGCATGGACGAGCCTCCAGGAATGCATCCTTTGAGTTTCCGCCCGCCGCGCATGCCGCCCGCCATTTCCAGTAATGTCGCAAAGGGGGTGCCCAGCGGAATTTCATAGTTGCCCGGCCTGTTGACATGGCCGGAAACGGAAAAGAGCTTGGTTCCCCCATTGTTGGGTTTGCCGAGCTGCAAAAACTTCTCGCCACCATTGCGGATGATCCATGGGACGGAAGCGAATGTCTCGGTATTGTTGATCGTTGTCGGCTTACCGTAGAGGCCGAAGCTCGCGGGGAATGGAGGCTTGAAGCGCGGCTGGCCTTTCTTGCCTTCCAGGGATTCCAGCAGGGCGGTTTCCTCGCCGCAGATATAGGCCCCATAACCATGATGGTTGTACAACTGAAAACTGAAATCCGAACCCAGTATGTTATTTCCCAGATATCCCGCGGCACGCGCTTCGTCCACAGCCTCTTCCATGCGCTCATAGACATCCCAGATTTCACCGTGCACATAGTTGTAGCCGGTCCGGATCCCCATCGCATAGGCGCCTATCAGCATGCCCTCGATCAGAAGGTGCGGATTATGGCGCATGATATCGCGATCTTTGAAAGTCCCCGGTTCACCCTCGTCGGAATTACACACCAGGTACTTATCGCCCTCATAATTCTTGGGCATGAAACTCCACTTCAGGCCTGTGGGGAAGCCGGCGCCGCCGCGTCCGCGCAACGCCGATTTCTTGACTTCCTCAATAACTTTTTCGGGAGGAATCTTTTCATTCAGGATTTTTTTCAGCGCGGCATAGCCTTCGCGCTGCTCATAATTTCTGAGCCGCCAATTGTCGGGATCGGACGGATTCACGCCGGTCAGAAGTATTTGTGCAGGCTGGGTCATTGGCTCAACTCCTCCAGCAACTGGTCGATCCTGTCGCTCGACATGAAGCTGCACATGCGCTTGTTGTTGACGAGCAATACGGGGGCGTCACCGCATGCCCCCATGCATTCCCCTTCCTTCAGCGTAAATTTGCCGTCGGCGGTCGTTTCATTGAAACCGATACCTAACTTTTGCCGAATCTGGGCTACAGCATCGTTTGCACCGGATAAGGCGCATGGAAGATTCGTGCACACTGTGATCTTGTATTTGCCCAGTGGCTGAAGGTTGTACATGTTGTAGAACGTCGCCACTTCATACACGGCGATTGGCGGCATTCCAAGATATTGAGCCACGAAATCCATGGTTTCGTTCGCAAGCCACCCTTTCTCATCCTGGGCGATGGCGAGCGCCGACATGACTGCGGATTGTCTTTGATCCACAGGATACTTGGCGATTTCACGATCAATTTTCTTTATGGACTCAGCGCTTAGCATCTTCGTTACTGTCCAGCTATAAATGGAACGGCGTCATCGATCTATTTCACCGAACACAATATCCTGTGTGCCGATTATCGCTACCACATCGGCAATCATATGCCCCCGCGACATCTCGTCGAGCGCCGCCAGATGGGGAAATCCCGGGGCCCTGATTTTTAGCCTGTAAGGCATATTGGCCCCGTCAGAAACGAGATAGATGCCGAATTCACCCTTTGGATGCTCGACCGCCGCATACGCTTCTCCGGGCGGAACGTGAATACCTTCGGTAAAGAGCTTGAAATGGTGAATCAATTCTTCCATGTTTTGCTTCATTGCAACCCGCGCAGGCGGCGCAATCTTATGGTTATCGATTATCACCGGTCCCGGATTCTTGCGCAGCCACTCAACGCATTGCTGGATGATGCGGTTGGATTGGCGAAATTCCTCAATTCTTACCAGATACCGGTCATAGCAGTCGCCATTGACCCCGACCGGTATGTCAAAATCCATCCGATCGTACACTTCATAAGGCTGTTTCTTCCGCAAATCCCATTCCACCCCCGAACCGCGCAGCATCGGGCCAGTAAAGCCCAGTGCCCTGGCGCGTTCCGGCGCCACCACCCCAATACCTACCAGACGCTGTTTCCAGATACGATTATCGGTAAGCAGAGTCTCGTACTCATCGACATAACCTGGAAACCGGTTGGTAAAATCTTCGATGAAATCCAGCAGCGAGCCCTGGCGGTTTTCGTTGCGCGCCCTGGTGGTTTTTTCATCGTGGATTTTCGATGACTGGTATTGCGGCATGGAGTCCGGCAAATCCCGGTAAACCCCACCAGGGCGGTAATATGCTGCATGCATTCTCGCGCCGGATACTGCCTCATAGCAATCCATCAGGTCTTCGCGGTCCCGGAAGGCGTAGAGGAAAACCGTCATGGCGCCAACGTCCAGCGCATGAGCACCTAGCCATAAAAGATGGTTAAGTATCCGGGTGATTTCATCGAACATCACGCGGATGTATTGCGCCCGCAATGGCACCTCGATTTGCAGCAGTTTCTCGATCGCCATTACATAGGCGTGCTCGTTGCACATCATCGACACGTAATCCAGCCTGTCCATGTACGGGACCGACTGAATGTAGGTCTTGTTCTCAGCCAGCTTTTCGGTCGCGCGATGCAATAGCCCGATGTGTGGATCGGCGCGCTGGATGACTTCTCCATCGAGCTCCAGCACCAAGCGCAGTACGCCATGGGCCGCTGGATGCTGCGGCCCGAAGTTCATGGTGTAATTGCGTATCTCAGCCATCCGTAGAATACCTCTGGACGAGTCTTTTCAGAATCTGCGCTTCACAGGATGCAGTCGAAGCAAAACCGGGGCGGCGAGGCCAAGACAGCTTCATTCGCTATCCCCATAATGCTCTTCGCGGATGACACGCGGCGTGATCTGGCGTGGCTCGATAGTGACCGGCTGGTAGATAACCCGTTGCTGGTCCGGGTCATAGCGCATCTCGACATTGCCGCTCAGTGGGAAATCCTTGCGGAACGGATTGCCGATAAATCCGTAGTCCGTGAGAATACGGCGCAGATCCGGATGACCGGTAAACACGATGCCATAAAGATCGAATGCTTCGCGTTCGAACCAGTTTGCGGACGGCCAAATGCCTATCACCGAGTCGAGAACGGGAAAGTCGTCATCTTCCGCAAATATCCTCACTCTCAACCTGCGGTTATGGCTTATTGAAAGCAAATGGTATACAGCAGCAAAACGCTTGCCGTGCCAGTCACCCTCTGTATCAGATACCGCCCCGTAGAGCGAATAATCCACTCCGCATAAATCGATGAGCATATCGAAATTCAGCTCGCGATGGTCGCGCAGCGCCTGCATTGCCGCAAGCATATCAGCTGGGCGTAGCGATATCGTAAGCTCGCCAAGCCTTTCATCGAGACTGGTCAACTTATCCGCCAACACATTCTGAAGACAAAAGGAGAGCGTTTCCAGGCGAGAGGACGACATTTATGGCTCAGCGCGCGATAGTGTTGGTGCGGTGGATCTTGTTCTGTAACTGGATGATCCCGTAGAGCAGCGCTTCGGCCGTAGGAGGGCAGCCTGGAACGTAGATATCGACAGGCACGATACGATCGCAGCCGCGAACAACCGAATAGGAGTAATGGTAATAACCGCCGCCGTTGGCACAGGAACCCATGGAGATTACCCAGCGCGGCTCCGCCATCTGGTCGTATACCTTGCGCAGGGCGGGCGCCATTTTATTGCAGAGGGTGCCGGCCACAATCATCACATCCGACTGACGCGGGCTGGGACGAAACACCACGCCAAAGCGGTCGAGGTCATAACGTGAAGCGCCTGCTTGCATCATCTCCACTGCACAGCACGCCAGGCCAAAAGTCATCGGCCACATGGACCCGGTCCGCCCCCAGTTAATGACGCTATCCAGGCTGGTAGTAATAAACCCTTTTTCCACTCCACCATTCGCGCTCATAACGTTAATCCCATTCCAGAGCACCCTTCATCCATTCATAAATAAAGCCTACGACGAGAATGCCAAGAAAAACCACCATTGCAATAAAACCGAACAAGCCGATCTCGTTCAACACCACGGCCCATGGAAACAGGAATGCAATTTCCAGATCGAACAGGATGAACAGGATGGCGACCAGATAATACCGTACGTCGAATTTCATACGGGCATCCTCGAATGCTTCAAAACCGCATTCGTATGGAGAGAGCTTTTCGCTATCGGGACGATGGGGCCCAAACATCCGTCCCAACGCCATCGGCACCACGCCTACGGCAAGCCCAACGAAAATAAACAGCAGGATGGGAAAATAATTTTCGAGCATCTTTTAATCAAAAATAAAGGACTAGAGACCGGGCTCATATGCTCTTTGCATCTGCTGCCCTGATTCTCAGCCCTATAATGGAACTGCTGCGATAGAACTGGTGCCGACGGCGAGACTCGAACTCGCACAGCTTTCGCCACCGCCCCCTCAAGACGGCGTGTCTACCAATTTCACCACGTCGGCGGCTAAATTTGAGTTCCAGTCTGAAGCTTGGTTAATTAGAACGCAGCTTTAATCAATTGTTCAATTAACTCATCATTAAAATTTTATTTTGGTATTTCCGTTGCCTTCGACGCGCCGTCCGCTGGAATCGATGGCTCCGGCTCTGCGGCTTTAGGGGCTTGCGCAGGTACCGCTTTATCCATCACGCCAGCGCCTTCGACCTTATGGCTGGAGAGGTAGGTAAGACCAAGGCTGGTAATAAAAAAAACCGCAGCCAGAACGCCGGTTGTTCTGCTCAGAAAATTTGCCGAACCGCTGGCGCCAAACAAGCTGCCCGATGAACCACTGCCAAAGGCTGCGCCCATGTCAGCGCCCTTTCCATGCTGAAGCAGAACCAGAACAATGACGCTGACAGCCGATAAGATGTGTAATACCCAGATGAGTGTTTCCAAAGCCTACTCCAAAATGAGCTAATTTTTTGCCGCGCGGCAGATTGCAATAAACTCGTCTGCAACGAGCGAAGCGCCGCCGACCAATCCTCCATCAATATCCGGCATGGCAAACAGCTCGGCAGCGTTGTTTGCCTTGACGCTACCACCATATAAAATTTGTAAATTGCCGGCGATTTCAGGACTGTGGGTAGCAATTCTGCCGCGAATAAACGCGTGTACATCCTGGGCCTGGTCCGGTGAAGCGGTTTTGCCGGTTCCTATAGCCCATACCGGCTCATAAGCCACTACTGAGCTGGCCATCGCCTCAATGCCCATCAAGCCGGTGACCGCGTCCAGTTGCTCCGCCACGACCTGCTCGGTAACTCCGGCCTCGCGCTGATCAAGCGTTTCACCAATGCAGAGTACAGGTATCAGGCCAGCCGCCTGAGCGGCTTTGAACTTGAGCGCCACGGTATGGCTGTCCTCCCCATACAATGCGCGACGTTCCGAATGCCCTACGATCACGTAGCGGCAACTGAAATCCGTGAGCATTGCCGACGACACCTCGCCTGTATAAGCGCCTTTATCGTGCTGGCTCACGTTCTGTGCGCCCCAGGCAACATGAGTGTCTTGCAGCATGGCTTGCACCTGCGGCAGGTAAGGAAATGGTACGCATACGGCGACATGCGCGCGCTCCAATCCTTCCGTTCCGGCCAGAATCGCAGCCAGCAGATCCCGGTTGTGCGCAATTCCGCCATGCATTTTCCAATTGCCCGCAACCAGCTTCAAACGCATAGCCATGAGAGCTGCCGCTCCTTATTCTTTTATCTTAAAAGCTGCGAATGTTACCCGTGAATGCATACGCGGTCAATCATGAGGCAAAGATCGCGCGGCCACTGTGATCAAGGACGGCTAATGACAACCCTATCTGCAAGGATATGATTCTGGAATAGATGGCATGAACAGGGGGTAGTCATTAAAGTAAAGGCAAAAATGCGATCATATTCCAATGGGATTTCAGAAATTGAAATCTCAAGAAATCGTCATATGCGGAACGACTGAGATGCAGGAGTCCCCGCCCCAATCTCTAGCCGAAGCGGCCGGTGATATAATCTTCCGTCTGCTTGTTTTTGGGTTTAATGAAAATGGTATCGGTCACATCGAATTCGATGACCTCTCCCAGGTACATATAAGCAGTGTAATCCGATACCCGTGCCGCCTGCTGCATGTTATGAGTAACGATGAGAATGGTGACCTTATCTTTTAGATCGGCAATGAGTTCCTCGATACTGGCTGTTGCGATAGGATCCAGCGCGGAAGTGGGTTCGTCGAATAATAAGATTTCCGGATCGGTAGCAAGCGCGCGAGCAATGCATAAACGTTGCTGCTGGCCTCCGGAAAGATTGAAAGCGAGCTGATTCAGCCGGTCTTTCACTTCATCCCATAATGCAGCACCCCGCAGGGCCTCTTCCACTTTTTCATCCAATATGGCGCGCTGCCGCACCCCGCGCACCCGCAAGCCGTAGGCAACATTTTCGAAAATGGATTTTGGAAAAGGATTGGGCTTCTGGAACACCATGCTGACGCGCATGCGCACCTCAATCGGGTCGACATTGCGCGAAAGGATGTTGACGTTGTCCGGATACAGAATTATTTCGCCAACATACCGATTGCCGGGATAAAGGTCATGCATGCGGTTGAAGCAGCGAAGAAAAGTGGATTTCCCGCATCCGGATGGACCGATCAATGCGGTTACCTGCTTTTCATGCAACTTCATGTTGATGTTTTTCAGCGCGGAGAATGCGCCATAGTAGAAACTCAAGTTTCTTACTTCGGACTTGTACCGTGCAGTGCTGGCCTCCACGACAGGCGCATTTCCCTCATCGGGATTTTCTACCATTTGAGATTCTTGCGCATACGGTAGCGTAAATAGATAGCCAGTGCGTTCATAGTAAGGGTCATTACTACCAATACCAGCCCTGCCGCGGCGGCGTTGACCTGAAATGCTTCTTCAGGCCGCGATATCCAGTTGAACATCTGGATCGGCATAACGGTAAACGGCGCCATCAGCCACTCGAAAGATATAAAGGGAAATTCCGGTTTAATGGGAGACGGTGGTAAAAAAGCGATAAAGGTCAGCGCCCCAATGGTAATGATGGGCGCAGTTTCTCCAATCGCGCGGGCCAGGCCAATTATTACCCCCGTGAGAATACCGGCTGCAGAATATGGAAGCAGATGATCGGAGACAGTTTGCCATTTAGTCGCGCCTAGCGCATAAGCTCCCTCGCGAATGACTACCGGAATGGCGCGTATCGCCTCCCGTGTAGCAACTATTACTACAGGGAGAATGAGTAATGCCAATGCCAGGCCCGCCGAAAGAATACTCTGGCCGAATCCAAGCTGATGAACAAAAAGGCCCAATGCCAATAGCCCATAAATAATGGACGGAACCCCGGCAAGATTGGTGACGTTGACCTCAATGATTTCGGTGATGAGATTTTTTGGCGCGTACTCTTCCAGATAGATACCCGCACCAATGCCCATCGGAACTGCGGCTACCGCTGTCACCAGCATGACCAGCGTCGTACCGACCCAGGCGGAGAGTATTCCTGCTGATCCAGGGCGGCGAGAGGGAAAAGAGGTAAAGAAATCCCATGACAAGCGCGGCAAACCTTCGATAAGCATATGAGAAAACAGTGCCATGAAGGTCAGCACTGCAATCATCAGGACAAGCACGCCGACAATCATGAAGATCAGATCCCAGAGCTTGTGACGCGAGATGATGGCGCGAATCTCGCTCAGATCTTTCTCTTCTCTCATCAGCAGCTCGGCCAAAAGGAAAATCTGTTCATGGAAAATCTTTGCTGCAAAAAGAAGGAAATATGCTTAAGCAACAAGCCCACGGGGATTGGATCAATACACTTCGCGGTAACGCTTGCGCAGCAGATGTCCAATAATATTGAAGGTTAAGGTCAATAGCAGCAATGTCAGGCCAGCGGCAAATATCGTCTGATAACCAATGCTACCATGTGGAAGATCGCCCAGGCTCACCTGGACGATGTAAGCGGTAATGGTGGCGGCAGGTTCCATCGGATTCCATGTGAGATTTGGTTGCATGCCCGCAGCTACCGCCACCACCATAGTTTCCCCCACTGCACGGGAAATACCGAGAATGTAGGCAGCGGCAATGCCGGAAAAAGCGGCAGGCATTACCACCCTTATCGCTGTCTGAAATCGGGTGGCGCCCATCGCATAAGAACCCTCTCGCAGGTTCATCGGTACTGCACGCATGGCATCTTCAGCCATAGAACTGACATACGGGATGATCATGATTCCCATTACCAGTCCGGCAGACAATAAGCTGAAACCAGGCAATTCGGGCAGAATTTTCTGCAACAGGGGCGTGACGAACAATAACGCGAAATACCCATACACGACAGTGGGTACCCCCCCCAACAGCTCAAGAAACGGTTTTGCGGCTTCACGAACCCCAAAGGGCGCAAATTCTGAAAGATATATGGCCGTTATGGTACCGAGGGGAATGGCAACCAGCAAGGCAACGGCAGAGCTTACGAGGGTGCCCGAAATCAGCGGGAGTATGCCGTAGTGCGCATCATCAAACAGCGGTGTCCATTGGGTATCGGTAAGGAAATCCCAAAGCGAAACGTGCTCGAAAAATACAAAGGATTCCTTCACCAGCATTGCCACGATAGCAATGGTAATGCCAACGGAAGCGAACGCCATCAAAAACAGCAAACCTTCAATGAAGCGCTCGCCCAGATGACGGCGATAGCGATAAGCAAGTCTTTTGGACTCGCCGACTTCTTCAGGAGGCTGTGCTATTACAGGCGAACGCATTGAGAGAGGAAAGATTCCGGGCAGGCTGAATATTATGATGGATATGTTACAGTCTTGTGACACCCTGAAGGTTAGGCGCTTCGGTCAATTCCTTCTCCTGTTCAATCCGGAAGAGTAGAACCTGAATCAGAAAATGGTCACTTCATTTTCTAATAACCGAATCCCGCAATTATCCTGCTCAGAGCCGATTTCCATATCTTCCCTAATGCAGGATTTACCCGAACCTATTCGCCAAATCTTCGAAGCTCATGATCTACCGCGTCACCTGAAGGAAGATTAACACGGAGAACAGTTCTCATGTAACCGAGACATGAGTTTGTCGCGGATTATTTCAGAGCTTGTTACAGAGCTTGTTACAGGCTTACTATAGGATGCTTGCTACGGTGCAAGCATACTGATTTTGGCTTAAATCCGGCGAAGCGTTTTCGTATGTATCCAGTATAGCAATATATCCGAAAAAAGGATGTGCCTGGCCGCTCGAATGTGGGCGGCCAGGCTATAGGAGCGTGCTACTCCTCCTCGTCCTCATCCTCGTCCTTGGATTTCTTTTCGGGCTTGAGCACCATCTTGCCTGCCTTGCGGCTTTCGTTGAGGTCGGTCTCGGCCACTTCCTTGTGCACCAGGTTCTGGTGGCAGTCGATACAGGTGGCTCCTTCGGTCTCCATCTTCTTGTGCGCAGCCTTGGCATCGGCTCCGGGAGGCTGGGGATTGCGATGGCACGTGCGGCAGGTGGTGCTGTCCCATTTCTTCAGGTTCATACGCGCATCGTGCGCCATGATCAGCCGCCGCTCGTTGAATTTCTCCAGAGTGGAATAGTCATTGACCGCCTCCAGGTACAGCTCG
>DATJHX010000127.1:0-4411 GCA_035493655.1 Nitrosospira sp. | reverse complement strand
TACCATGCAGGCGGCTTGCGGATTGATGTCGGTGCATGGGCGAGCCAGCGGCAAACTCCAGCCTCTGGGGTTGAATTATATTTCGACACTCACTGCGGCGTTGGCGCTTCAGGGCGGAATTGCCGCCTCGATTGGCCAGTTACGCGGCCTCTCGACCTTGAACAGCAGTGTTTCGATGGGATCCGCGGGGTTATTGAGCATGGCGCAGTATATTGCCGGGGCGACCGCTTCAGAAGCTCCCGAAAAACTTTTGCCGCAGCATACCGCCCACGCGGCTGGTTTTCCCTTCGTTTCATTGGATGGTGTCGTCTTCGAACTCGAAACACTGAATGCCGGGCCCTGGCAGAAATTCTGGTCCGCGGTTGGCGTAAATTCAGCGATGGCAGGCAAAGGATGGTCCGCCTTTCTGCTTCGGTATGCCAAAGCCATATCACCGCTGCCTGAAGAGCTATCCCATGCAATATCAAAGTTTAGCTATCACCGCATATCGCTCCTATGCGCCAGTACCGGCATGGCTATTTGCCCCGTTCGATCCATCCATGTGCGCGCCCAGGATAACGATTGCAAACGTGCGTGGCTACAGGGTCCCTGGGAATTCCTTTTCGAAACGTCCTCCTCCGGCAGGCGATCAAGCGTTGCCGCAAATAACGCCCTAAGCCGTGCCATGGGTGGTCTGCCCAACGGTAATTTACCCAACGGTAATTTGCCCGCTGGTAATTTACCTCTGAGCGGGCTTACCGTTATCGAATCGTGCCGGCGGATCCAGGGCCCTCTCGCCGGACATCTGCTGGCGCTCCTGGGCGCGGAGGTCATCAGGATAGAACCGCCGGGCGGAGATCCCCTGCGCGGCATGCCGCCCATGGCCGAGGGATGTTCGGCACGGTTCGACGCGCTCAACCATCTCAAGACCATCAGGGAAATCGATATCAAATCTTCCGCTGGACAGGCTGAAATCAAGGAGCTGGTGCGGCATGCCGACATTTTTCTGCATAACTGGGCACCCGGCAAAGCGGTGTTGTTAAATCTCGATCATGAAGACTTGGCTCGTATCAATCCCTCACTGATTTATGCCTACGCCGCTGGCTGGGCAACGGACAGCACGGGCCATGCCTCCTCAAGCTCAATGCCCGGCACTGATTTTATGACTCAGGCTTATTCCGGTGTTGCTAAAAAAATTGCCGAAAACTCCGGTACCCGGGGCGGATCCTTGTTTACCGTGCTTGATGTGCTCGGAGGCGTCGTTGCGGCACAAGGCGCGACCATCGCACTGCTCACTCGATATATGAATAACGCTGGCAACACCGGCAATACGAGCACGAGGGTTACCTCGTCACTCATGAGCGCTGCAACACTGCTGTGTGCGGATGATTTTCACAACCTCTATAACCTGCCCAGCAGCGATTCTTCAGCCTCGAAAAGTGTTATCGATACCGTTTATGTGACCAAGCACGGAAAAATTGCCGTCGAATGCCTCGACTTGAATATGGTGGTGCGATTAGCCGAAGCCCTCGGTGCCACTATCCATATCGAAGAAAATAATTTTCCCCAGTGCCTGGACAGTTTGTTCCTATCGAAGACAGCGAAGGAGTGGGCGGAGATCTTTGAGCAAGCCGGCGTTCCATCAGCCGTTGTCATTGAAGATCTTGCGGATCTGCAAACCGTGACGTATCTGCAATCCGATTTGAGTCCTGGGCCCTATACAAGAGTCAATTCTCCGTGGAGTTTCAAATGAACGATTCTGGAATCATAGATCTGGTTCCTGCCGAGGTTCGTAGCCAGTGGGCGCGGAATGGAATCTATCCCAACAAATCGCTTTATGAATTGTTTTGCAAGCATGTATGGGAGCATCCCGACGCGCTGGCGGTAATATCGCTCGATCACACCATTACCTATTTACAACTATTGAACAAGGTTCTTCGCCTTGCCGCCGGTTTCCGGGCGCTTGGAATCGTTCCTGGCGATGTTGTCGCATACCAGCTCCCTAACAGCTGGCATAGCTGCGCAATCGATCTCGCGGCAGCCGCACTTGGCGCAATTGTCGCGCCTTTCCCGCCGGGCCGCGGCCGCCTTGATATTCAGTCTTTACTCGGAAGGTGCGACGCACGCGTAATCATTGTCGAACGGGAATACGCGGGAATCGATCTTTGTGAAGTTATTGAATCATTGCGTCCGACTTTGCTATCGCTGCGTATCCTCATTGTCGACGGTATCCGCGGAAAAGCCTCGAAGGGCTGGCATAAGCTGGACGACCTGTTTCAAGCCGAGCCCATCGCTGTGGCCAGCTTACCGGCGGTTTCTCCTCATTCGCCCGTTCGTCTCCTCATCTCATCAGGAACAGAATCCGAACCAAAATGGGTTGCCTACTCACACAACGCGCTGGCGGGCGGACGAGGCCGTTTTCTGCAACGCATCCATCCTGACGGCAGCACTTTTAAAGGACTGTACCTGATGCCGCTGGGCACGGCGTTTGGTTCAACCGCGACCTTTGGCGTCTTGTCCTGGCTTGGCGGATCGGTCGTTCTTCTGCGGCAATTCGATGTTGCGGCTGCCATTCAAACTATCGCGGAACTGAAGCCGGCCTATATCTTCGGCGTTCCCACCATGTTTCAACGCATCGCCGCCGACCCGGCATTATCCAGAATCGATACCTCCAGTCTGATTGCCATTGTCAGTGGCGGCGCGAAAATCGACGAGGCATCCATCCTTCGATGTACCGAGGCGTTTGGATGCGGTTTCATCAGTTTGTACGGTTCGGCGGATGGCGTGAACTGCCACACCACGCTTGACGATGACCTTGAAATGGTTCTCCGCAAGGCGGGACGGCCAAATCCCGAAGTGTGTTCCATTCGAATAGTTGATGACCAGAAACAGGAAGTACCGCACGGCTGCATCGGCGAAATTACGGCCAGGGGTCCTATAAGCCCCATGCAATACGTCAATGCTCCAGACCTGGATGCCCTCTACCGGGACAAGGAAGGTTGGGTTTATACCGGGGACCTCGGCCTTATTGATGATGACGGGTATCTGGTGCTGGCCGGACGTAAAAAAGACATCATTATTCGCGGCGGCGTCAATATCAGTCCAGCGCAGATTGAAAACCTTGCTGTTTCCCATCCGGCAGTGGTGAGCGCTGCCTGTGTACCGGTTGCTGATCCGGACCTGGGGCATCGGGTTTGCCTCTGCCTGGTATTGAGAGAGGGTGTTGAACGCCCCTCCCTTTCCCAGTTTACCCGCTACCTGCACCAGCAGGGTCTGGAAACCAGCAAGCTGCCGGAATACCTGCGGTATTGCCGGCAATTGCCGCTCAACCCGGCAGGAAAGGTCGACAAAAAACAACTTACGGCGGAGGTGGAGCTTGCCCAGCAACCATCCAAACCACCCCTTGCTCAATATGCTCATTAACGCGGAAATCTCCGGAAAACGGGCTCATACAGGGCTGGCCCGCTCTCTGTCGGGCGAGGTCAGAAAGTTTGTGGATGAAATGGTTATCCCAAACGAGTCACGCCTGGCCCAGGACAGCGATGCTGCCTCCCGACTGCAGTCGGAACTGGCTGAAGAAGCACGACGTGCCGGACTATGGGGCCTGTTTTTTCCGCTCTCCCATGGGGGAAAAATAGCATCCCTTGAAGACTATCTGGTTATCGCCGAACAGGAAGGACGTACGGAATTTTCCCCGGCAATCCTGGGCAGTCACTCGGCGCTGGATGCCCATATGCTCCTGAAATTCGGCAATGATGAAATCCGCAAGAACTTCCTGGAACCCATGGCAGCCCGAAAAGCCACGCCGAGTTATGGCATGACAGAGCCGGGACATGGCGGATCGTTTCCTGCACTGATAACAACTTCTGCATATCTGTCAAACGGGCGCTGGGTTATCAATGGCAGGAAATGGTTTGTCGGCAATACGGACCGGGCGACATTTATAACCATCCTGGCGCGCACCGCCGGGAAAGATACCGCTCTCAATAAGGCGTTGTCCATGATCATCGCGCCGACCGATACCCCCGGGTTCAAGGTTGAACGCCAGATCACCATGATGGGCCGCTCTCTTGGACAGGGAGAGATATCCTTTACCGACATGAAGGTCCCCGAGCATAACCTGTTGGGCGCCAGCGGCAGCGGTTTGGATTTAATGGGTCAGCGCTTGGGAATTGGCAGGCTGCTCCGCTCCATGAACTGGGTGGGACTGGCCCAGCGCTGCTTCGATTTGATGGGGGCGCGAATCAATTCCGAACGCGGCAGGACTGCGCGTTTACCTGAGAAACAGCTCGTGCGTCAGCATGTTGTCAACGCATATCAGGCTATTGCAAGTGCGCGCGAGTTGATTCGGGTTGCCGCCAGGGGGGTCGATACCCAGCGTCCAAGCGATGTAGAAATCAATATCGCCAAAATGGCCGCGTCACAGGCCTTG
>DATJHX010000126.1:0-4313 GCA_035493655.1 Nitrosospira sp. | reverse complement strand
AGGAGATCAAGCCCTGTGCGGTATAATTATCCTGCGCATTATCGGGATCGGGCCCGATGTAAAACGATATCGAACTCTTTCAACTTCCTTAGACGGCCGGATAGTATATTGAAAGCGATTTTTCCCGGGGAGATCAAAAATCCCCGAAACAGCGTTTATCCACGCACATGGTGTCCCCGAATGACCAGCAAGTTCCATTTATCGCCAACCATATCGAGCGCACAACTCACCGGCAGGATGAACACTTGACCTGATTTTCCTTCGCCATTACCGCCTCATTTATTTTTTGTTGCATTACGCGATGAACTCATTATACTTTCATTGTGCAATCATACACGACGATAATGAAGTGCTAACTCATCGTCGGCAAACCCAAATTTACAAATTCAGAACGACTTTGTCTTCTGGCAAAGTTGCGGGCTGGTGTGCATGAGCACGCCGTACCCGAATGACATCTCTCGTCCTGTGGCATATCGATCAGATATGAATACCGAGGCAACCGAACAAGTCAGAGGAGGTATTTAATGATTAAGCAAGCGATTCGAGCGAGCTCAGTGGCGCTCGTTTTTGCCGCGGCGATATATGCCGGGGCGGCGGCGGCGCACGGCAGGGTAGCGATGGAAGAGGATACATGCATGCGCCGGCTCGGCGACAACAGCATGGTGCATTTGAGCGCCTATCAGCCGCAACACGAGCCGAGCGATCAGTACTGTACCGACATACCCAAGGAAGGAAACACACATCTGGTGGTGGACCTCGTCGATCCTGCACTGCGCGATATACCCATCGCGATGCGGGTCGTCAGGGGAACCAGCGAGATGGACGATGAAACCGTCACTTACGTAAGAGCCAGCTATCACCCCGACGGGGTGGTCAGGGGCGAGACAAGTCTGGACAAAGGGCAATATACGGTTTTCATTACCGGAGAGGCAGTGCCGCCGGTGCGCTACGCGTATCCGCTACGGGTGCAGATGATCAACTACGCGAAGACCTTTCGCGCTGCTGTCTGGCCTCTGATTGCGATGCTTGTGCTAACCTTCATTGGGTACAGGATCCTGCAATCCAAGCGGGTGCGGCAATGGAGAGCTTCGCGCCGTTCATAGCGGTTGGACCTGAGTCGATCCGTAGCCATTCGTAGCCGTCGCGACTTTCGACGGAGCTGGATAGTTATCGAGTCATATGGCTAACAGGCGGATGGACGGCATCGTTGCTAGCACGTTGTTGGCAGGGTATCACGCGCTCCCACTGTGCTGGCGCCGGCTTCGGTTGGCTATGCGTTTGGGCCGGTTTCTAAGGTGTTATCCCAACCGCCTGCCAGAGAAAGTCATAGGAAATCGGAGGGCGGTGCTGGGCTTTGGCCTGTTGAGCTTCACCATGTTCATAGGTACGCAGCAGGAACTTTACCTGTTCCAGTCCTTCTGGCGTTTGAATTGTCTCTCGAGGCGTTCTATCACCCAATACCGGTAATGGCTCATCCGCCCAGTTCGCGTAATATTGCCGGATTCTCTCTTCGATAATCGTGGTCGCGATCTCCAGTGTTAATCCTGGCGGCAATGGCACGGGAGGTTGTGGCTCTTCGGAATCATCAGCTTGTGAATTGGCGAGCATCCCTTTGGGATGAGAAATCTCGCGGCTGACAAATGTAACGGCCGCGCCGGCAATCGCTTCGAACCACGGCCGCCCTTCATCTGCATATTTTTGTGTGCAATAAGATACTTTGATCCGGTCCGGGTGGTTAGCCACATCGATACTAACGCTGGTACGCTCCAAGCCGTCCTCCCCTTCAAAAATGCGGTACCAGCCGTTCTTGCGCGTGCCATCGACATCGACTTCGCTTGATAACGCCAGGTCGAGAGCTTCCCAGTCCTGAACCCGGTAGTGATCGGTAATGAAAAGGATTGGTTCGCGCGTAACGTGATCGAGTACCTGGGGAATTTCCACTGGATTTATGCATAACATGAGCCAGTGATGGGGAATGATAAAGCCGGTAATCTCCTTGGCAAGAGGCGAATCCGGCTCGACACCCTCCAGCTCGTGTCTGAGTTCTTCCAGCAACTCCCAGCTTCGATTGCGAGGAAACAGGTACACAGCCCCGGATAGCTCGAAATGATCTTTTACAGGTATTAACCGCGCCGCCATGAGATCGAGTCTGGCCACTTGCCGCGAACCGGATTTCTCCCGGACGAGCACTGGCATGCGCTCAGGCAAGAGGACGTCTTTCAGCGTCATGCATTCGCCCGGCTGCGTCTCGACGACTTCGTAGAGTCTGAGTGCGGAAGCTGCGAGAAGCTCTATCCACTGCCGCTGCTCCACGGAGAATAAGGGGCCGCCCCGGCCCAGCAGCACCTCGGAAACCCGGCGCTCTTCACCCTTGATGATTATTACCCCATCCGCCAGCAGCCATTCCATAGCATTGGTCATGAGGGCCTGGTACGCATCATCGTGCGGATCGGGCAGCAGGTCGTATTCGTCTTTATGAAGGCGACCGAAAAATCCCGAATCGAGCGCCTTCCGCACGGCCGAGCCGTGCATCATCGTGAGCCATTTGAGGGCTCGCGGGACTGCCTCCGACTGATCATCCCCTTCCCTCTTTTCTTCAGTCCTGAGGCAACATTGTTTATACTTCCTGCCGCTGCCGCATGGGCAGGGATCATTACGCCCTGGCCTTTTCATCTGAGTTTACAACCCTCGTAAAAATGTGAAGTCATCGCCATGTTGAATGTTGAATGCTCTTCCATTGCAAAACCTGGTTTTCGGTTCGCTCGTTCGGGAAAACGTGAAAAACGTTTGCCTTCGGGCACAAACTTATAGCTATGTCTAAAATAGTTTTTGGTTTTCCCATGCGGCAGAGCGCGAACATCGATTTGCGCGCAACCAAAAATGCACAGAGTAGCAGGATAGTGTGGCATTGGACGAAGACTGATGTTAGTAACTCTTCCCAGAAGGCGCCCGAGACTTTCTGATCGGCGAGCCTCCAGAGTGTATAAATTTAAAGTAACTTATCTTATAACAATAATAATTTAATGATTTAAAGAGAAATTCACCAAACTACTTGTCGAGTTTTCTCACCCATTGGTGTACCTCAGTCCAATGGTAACACTCCCGGTAATTCGTCAAGATACTAGTGCGGGGTGTTTCGACCCTGCAGAAGTAGCGCTCCGCCCCGGCCGCAGGTCACCCCTGCGGCCGGGTTTGCTTTTGGCGATGCCGAATCTGGAACGAGTGAGTTGATCGCCTAAAGGCAACGCTCCCGCTAGCCTGCCCGCAGCAATTCGATAGTAACTTCATTCTGGCATATTCCGTCCCGCTCGAATGCGGTGATGTTTTGCAGAGTGGTTTGTGCAATGCTGGATAGCGCTTCAGCGGTAAAAAATCCCTGGTGCCCGGTAATCAGCACATTCGGAAAAGTCAGCAGCCGGCCAAATACGTCATCTTTCAGCACTTGATCGGATAAATCCTGAAAGAACAAATCCCCTTCCTGTTCATAGACGTCCAAGCCGAGATAACCGATTTTTGAAGACTTAAGCCCTTCGATCACAGCCGGCGTATCGATTACCGCTCCGCGGCTGGTATTGATCAGCATTACACCCTGTTTCATGCACGCAATCGCTGCCGTATCAATCAAATGATGTGTTTGTGGATTTAGCGGGCAATGCAGGGTGATGATGTCGCTGTCCGCATAGAGTTTCTCCAGCGGTACATACGCGACACCCAGGCTGATGCATTCGGAGTTTTGTTGGAGATCAAAGGCAATTAAGCGGCAACCGAAACCGCGCAGTATTTCCGCGACCACAGTGCCGATACGCCCTGTACCGATAATCCCAACGGTTTTTCCACGCAATTCAAACCCGAGCAGCCCCTGCAAGGCGAAATTGCCATTGCGTACCCGGTTGTAAGCCTGGTGAACGTGGCGGTTAAGCGCCAGCATCAGGGTCACAGTGTGCTCCGCCACGGAATGCGGTGAATAAGCCGGAACACGCACCACGCGAAGCCTAAGGCTGGCCGCCGTCCCGATATCGACATTATTGAAGCCGGCGGAGCGCAGTGCGATCAGGCGTGTGCCCTGCTCCACCAATGCTTCCAGCACCGGAGCATTCAGGGTGTCGTTGACGAACACGCAGGCGGCGGGAAAACCAGTGACCATCCGTCGTGTCTCTTCGCATAGGTGCGAATCAAAAAACACCAGTTCATGCCCGATATGAGCGTTGGCTGCAAGCAGAAATTGACGGTCGTAGGACTGGGCGCTGCAAACGGCAACTTTCATTATGTCTCCTTGCGATGACCCCTTTATACATCTCTACCCGTTCCCATGG
>DATJHX010000125.1:0-7480 GCA_035493655.1 Nitrosospira sp. | reverse complement strand
CGGCGAGCGTCGCCGTGGATAACCCTATTTTCGCAAGGCACCACTTAACAAACACGAATTTCTGTCCAAACAAACGGCGCCACTTCAGAGTGACCCGAGGGAAAATACTGACGCTCCCTTTATAGGCTGACCAACCAACTGATTGTGGGAGTCGACATGCCCAAGATGAACAAGATATTGGTTATTGTTACTAACGCTGACGAATTTGAGAAGGTCGGCTTCAGGACGGGGTTATGGCTCGGTGAATTAACTCATTTCTGTGATGTCGCTCAGGAGTCAGGTTATCAGATAGACATCGCCAGCCCATCGGGAGGCAAGATTCCCATTGATCCAGAAAGTCTGATTATCTCGGAAATTGGACAGGCGGTCGGAATGGAGGGCGACGTCTCCAAGCGATACAAGGATAAGACCTTTATGAACCTGCTGGATAATACCCTGAAGGTATCGGATGTCGATCCCGCAACTTATGATGCCATTTACATGACAGGTGGACATGGGGTCATGTTCGACTTCCCTAAGAGCGCCGCGTTGTCGGATCTTATCGCCAGGTTCTACGAATCCAACAAAATTGTTTCAGCCGTATGCCACGGGCCCTCTGGTTTGCTGGAAGCGAAGCTGAGCAATGGCGACTATTTAATCAAGGATAAAAATATAACAGGCTTCTCGTGGAGCGAAGAAGTTATGGCAAAGCGCGATCAGGCGGTTCCGTTCAGTCTTGAAGAGGAATTGCAAAAGAGGGGGGCAAAGTACAGCAAGGCATTGCTGCCCTTTAATTCTCACATTGTGGAGGATGGTCTTCTGGTTACGGGACAAAATCCCGGAAGTGCCCGCGCGGTTGGAAAAGCGGTCGTTGCCAAGCTCAAGCAAATCTAGGTTCCCGCTCCACAAAGGGAATTAACATATATTCCCACTGCGCATGGCCAGTTTCACCAAGGCTGCCGCTAGATAGTCCTTTTCCGGTCCAATCGCAGGCCCTGATGGGCGCTTTTAGCGACAGCATGTACCAGGCGTCACGGTAGCATATGGCTAATATCGGAAGCCCCGGTAGGGTAAGCAAATATCATTGTCTTAAGATCGCTGGCGCTGAGCCTGAAGCGAATGGCCAATGCAAAGACATTGATGACTTCTTCCACATGCGGCCCAACCAGATGTGCGCCCAGTACAAGATTTGATTCTTCATCGATGAGCACCTTGAACCCATAGATGGGCTCTGCTGCTTGGCGGGCTGTGAACCAATCCGGAGCTTTTAGGGACTTTATTTTAAATTTGATCCCTTTTTTACGCGCTTCGGCTTCGCTTATTCCTACAGCAGCAATCGGCGGTACGGTAAACGCCGCGCTCGGAATGCCGCTATAATCCGGTTTTTGGTGATTGCCGTTGAGAAGATTAGCTGCTACAACTTCCGCATCGTGGCTTGCAACAGGAGTTAAGGCTGGCCCCATTTGCGCCGCATCCCCTGCCGCATACACAACCGGGTTGGAGACGCTTTGCAAGTAGTCGTTGAGTTTTAGCCGGCTATTTTCTGTTGTAATGTCTGCTTTTTCCAGCTCCAGGAATTGCAACGCAGGCTTGCGTCCAGCAGCGTGTATGACCAGATCGGTGTCGACACTGATACTCTTGCCATCCGCCGATGCCCGTACAGCATAGCCGGTTCTGGTCTTTTGAATGGCTTCAACACGCGCTCGTGTACGCACATCTATTCCCAGCGTTTTGAAGGATTCCATCAACCAGTCAACTACTTCTGCATCAAATTTCTTCAGTATGCGCTCGCCACTCTGAAAAATCGTGACAGCCGCGCCCGCGCGAGCTGCGATATGAGAGAATTCGGCGGCGATATAACCGCCGCCTACCAATACAATCCGTCGCGGCAATGCGTCAAGATCAAGGAATACCTCATGTGTCGCCAGATGTTCTTCGCCTGGGATATCAAGCTTGGCCGGTTCCGCTCCCGACGCAAGCAAGACGTGTTTTGCTTCAAGGGCCTTTCCCTCCACCTCTAATGAATTTTTCCCGATAAATCTGGCCTTACCGTGATACATGTCGATACCCTTCTCAAGGTACCTCTGCTCCATCGTTTTCGGAACTGGATCTGTGAAGGTACGTTTAAATGCCATAAGCTTGGGCCAATCGATATGAACATTTCCAGCAACGCCGTTGTTGTGCATGCGATGCGCATAATCAAGCGCGGCGGTACCGCTAACTAGCACTTTTTTGGGATCACAGCCCCGTAACGCACAGGTACCTCCAAACGGCCGAAAATCAATGATTGCAACTTTCCATCCGGCGGCGCGCACTCGCATTGCCGCCGTCGTCGCTGCTGCACCCGTACCTACGATTACCAGATCATATTGTTTCGTCATATTTTTCTCCAGATTGACTGGTGACACAAATATCTATCTTAGGTCATTTTAAAAAACAAATTTCTTATCTGGCCTGGCTGCACATTCAAGTTCATATATAAAGCCGCCCAGCCAGCGGGCCATGGGTAACAGGGTTTTGATGGAATGGAGCGGCACCATATTCGATCTAATCGCACAGGCGGCTCCTGGTCTCGTCCCAAGTGGACTTTCGTCCAATAGTCAGCATATTTCTGCGGGGTTTTTTACCATGAAAGTTCACGGCGATAACCACTTGAATTGGTTTTAAGCGGTGTGGCGAAGAGAGTCGAAGGGCGAGGGGTCTATCGGCGCATGATCCGGAAAGGAACGAAATAGGCGGGTACAGCCGGTCTTAAGCGTTCAACAAAATGTTATCAATGGTAGGTTTGCTTAATCCGGCAGCCGAGCTTTTGGGAATGTATCGGGCGCCCGCAAGATGGTAGGCTTTTCTCGCGATACTTTTTATCGCTACCAATCGGCCTGACCGTGCAGTTGCTATGCATCACGCCAACTGAGAGCAGCTTAAGGAGCATTGAGGCGAAATCGGGCTACCTTCCGGTGACCCGACTCGCTTTTGCGATCTACCGTTACTTCTTCTTCTTTGCACCTGTGCTATCGTGATCCACCTCGGTTAGCGCTAGCACTCTGATGGTAGACAAGTTGCAGTAGAAGCAGCCGGCTGCGTTGATACTGAAGTTGATCATGTTGCCGACGATCGCTCCTCCGTTCACCACACCAGCGTAAATGGCCGAATCGCCATCATACCGCCAGATGATATTGCCGTTCGTCTGCGACCACTTTCCGTGAAAGCCGTCACCGGTGCTAAATGTTCCGTCGGTGTTGAACGTGACCGTCGAAGTGCCGTAGCTACTGCTACATCCGAAACTAAAGTGAAGATTGAACTGACCTGAGACGTTCATTGTACTTCTCCTTTGCGTAATTTTTGGCCGTCAAAGCAGCCAGATTAAATGCCGGCACACCTTCAAACCATGTTTTAATTGCAGCAAACTTGCACCGGTATTTTAAACAATAGGTAAATTTACAGAGGACGTCGTAAAAGAACGATTAAATATTAGTTAAATTGGCTCGACCCTTAAGTTCGATAGGTTCTGGTGTTGATCAATGTGCAAAACTGACCAGGAATCCGAGGTGATCGAATGTTTAACGTATGCTAGCTAATTTGGATAGCGTATAGCCGAAAGTACCGGCGGCACGCCCATTGTCCCGAACTGGAATCGCAGCGAAGCGAGTAGTTCCCCAAGTTGGCAAAACGTCTGTGGAGATGAAGGCATTGCGATATGCATCCTGTAGATGAGTTCTGAATACGCGAAAAAAACTGATCTGGCGGCGAATTATCGAAACGCATGAGCATATTCAATTTGCTAAAAGCAAACTCAGCCGCACTAATGCTATTGCGAACCCGAACTCCTGGCTATGCGAATCTCTTGCGCGAGCTCCAACACCGACATTGCATAATTCACGCTGCGGTTATAACGGGTAATGACATAAAAATTGTTGAATCCCAGCCAGTACTCATTCCCGCCATTGTTTTCCAGCTCGATCAATGTAGCGTAGGGATTACCGTGCACACTCGCTCGCGGCACGATACCTAATGTCCTCAGGTCCGTCACGGTATAGCTCGGCCAGTTTCCGCTGAAAAGCGCCTCCCGATAGATTTCACTATTGACCAGGGCGGGAGCCACCACCGCTTGCTCTGTTTCCCAGCCATAGCTCTTCAGATAGTTGGCGACGCTCCCTATCGCATCCGCGGTGTTGCCGGATAAATCCACCCTGCCATCGTTATCATAGTCCACAGCATAGCGCCGATAACTGCTGGGCATGAATTGCGGAATGCCGATAGCGCCCGCATAAGAGCCCTTCATATTCAGCACATCGGCTTTTTGATCCCGGCCCAGTAACAGGTACTGTTCCAGTTCGTCACGAAAGAATCCGGCGCGCTTGGGGTAACCGAACGCCAGTGTGGTCAATGCGTCCAGCACCCGATGCTTGCCCGCCTGCGCGCCATAAAATGTTTCCACCCCGATCACGGCCGTAATGATTTCCTCGGGAATACCGAAATCCCTGCGTGCCCGTTCCAGAGTTTCCGCATGACTATCCCAAAAGGCAACGCCCCCGGCAATACGTTTTGGGTTGACGAATATGGTGCGAAATTCGTACCACGGCCTCGAAGTAGCTGGCCGTGAAATGGCATCAATGATCGCCGGCTGAAACTGTGCCATGCTGAAAATATTTTCGAGCTCCGCCTGATTGAAGCCATGCCGATCCACCATCTCGCCGACAAATGTTTCAATTTCCGGCCGAAGCTGTGCCGCGGCAGGGTTCACCGCGGCTGCGGAACATCCGGCAACCAGGAAAATTCCGAATGCGTAGGTCAGCAGGCGCATGAACATTTCTCCGATTTTCATCCCTCATCCCCCCACTCCCGCCATCCTTTTAAAAGGGGGAAATAGAGCCCCCGTCTTACCGGTTTGTTATCAACCGCGCGCATGAGCTCGGCATAGCGGTCGAGTTGGCCGCGGTAGCGGTCCTTTTCGCGGTTGAGAAAACCTTCCAGATCGGCGCCTTCATGGCTGCTGGTTTTGTAGTCCACAACCCAGCGCTGTCCATCCGCATCGCAAAAGGTACGGTCAATGACGAGATCCTGAATCTGCCCTTTAATAATCGTCGTCATACGCAATTCATTGCTGGCATCCAGTTGCGGTCCCAGCAGCCATCGTCCGCGCATATCGCTCAGCGCATAGGTGAGCGCGGCCATGATGCGCTCGGTAGCGGTATCCATTTCCCTGCTGTTCCTGTCCACGCCCCACGCCGCCAGCTGTTGCCTGACGGTATTGCGCAATGCCTCGATCCGCGCCACGTCCCAGTTTTCCAATCCGTCCTCGGCGATATGACGCAACCAGCCGTGTACGATATTCCCCACGTGGCGGGCAGTCTCACCGGCCCAGGAATATTCGATGTCGCCTCGCGCCGGACTGACAGGATGCTGAGTCCGCCATTTTACCGCTGGTGGTGCGGCCGGCAGTACCCAATTTGGGGCCAGTCGGCGCAATGACTGATCAATGGGATACTCGTCCATTCGGCCCGGCTCTTCGCTGCTGAAAGCAGGCAAAGCAGCAGGCTGGGCGGAAGAAACGGCTTGCGCCGCCGCCTCCTCGTAAGCGGACTGGACCACTGGCCAAATTTTGCTCAGCAAAGATTTTCTGGTGGGCAGTCTCAGTTCACACTGCCCATTATCGCTACGGAATATCCCTGTGCTCCCCAGAAGGTGCAATCGTTTTCTGGCGCGTGTTGCGCCGACATAAAGCAGACGCTCGTCCTCCAGCCGCTCTTTTTCACCTTCAAGTTTCTCCAGCCAGGCATAAACACGATCTGCGTCCGTGCCGGTTTCCTGGATCGGTGCAAGCAGTAGATCATCGCCGTCGCCTGTTTCACCCGGGGGCAAGTCGGCGCGCAAATGCTCCATCCACATGAACAGCCGTTTATCATTGCTGCGGGACGTGCGACCCAGCCCCGGCAGGATGACATGATCGAACTCCAATCCCTTGGCTTTGTGCAAGGTCATGACCTGTAGCCTGTCATCCGCCTTCAGATCGGGAAGCGCATAAAGCCCGGCAAGTCCCTTCTCCAGCATGCCAGGTTCGATATGGCCTATAGGACTTCCGGTCTCTTGAGCTTCGAGCTGATCAAGGTATGCCGCGGCGTCTTCAAGCTCGGCCGCATTATCAACGCAAGCAGGGCCGCCCAGCGCGAGCCACACTGCCTCGACTGTTTCGCGCAGCCCTTGTCGGTCGCGATTGTCCAGAGATAATCTGAGGATTTCCCGTATGTGTGCCAGCCGCGCCTGGCCATCGAAGGAAACGTTCGCCACGCATGAATCGTCATTGAGCAGTTCCCATACAGTTACAGTTGGCCCGCTGGGAACGGAGTTGGCAAACATCGAAGCCAGCGCATGGGTGTCAGCAAGCATGAGGCCGCACCAGGGAGCCCGCAGCAACGCCAGCCAGGCCACCCGGTCCCCCGGATGAATCAGTGCCCGCGTCAGAGCCAGCAGGTCCTGGACGGCTGGCCGGAACGCCAGTCCTTCAATCTCGATTGCCCGAAACCGCAACCCCGCATTTCTCAGCCGGGGCGCGATTTCATGAAGGTGGCTGCGGCTGCGCACCAGAATGGCTGTGGTAGCGGATGAATCATTTTTCTGTACTTCCAGGGCAATCTCCACCACTTTCACGGCCTCGGCGGCATTGTCATCGTCAAAGAAAGGATGAATGCTGACCGCGGCGCCATCAAGCGAGTCGTGCATTGCCGTCGAGGCTATATAGGGCGTTGCACCCAAGGCAATATCCTCCTGCTTCGGCATTATCCGCGCAAAGGCACTATTCACCCAATCCACAATCCCGGCCTGAGATCGGAAATTGGCCGAAAGAGAAATGGGGTGCAAAGTAATATTGCCGATTCCCGCCGCGCGAGCACGCAGGAACAAGCCAACTTCAGCTTGACGAAAACGATAGATAGATTGCATGGGGTCGCCAACGATGAACAGGGTGCGGCCGTCCCCCCGTTCCCATCCCGCGGTAAGTCTTGCAACGAGCTCATACTGACTGATCGACGTATCCTGAAACTCGTCTATTAATATATGACGAATTCGATAATCCAGTGCGAGCGCAAGATCGGTGGGCATCTCGGGCTCACCGAGCGCTCGCAGGGCCCCCTGCGCGACTTCCGTAAAATCCACCTTGCTACGAAGCTGGAACACAAGCCTGAGCTGTGCGACCGCAAGGGGAAGCAGCCGCATGATCGAGCCCAGTACGTCCCACTGTTTTTCTGTATAGCAGGATGGCGGCAGAACCCGAACATCATGCAATGCCTGGCGTAATAGGTTACCGCCCTCATGCGCCGCCAACGATGAGACTAGCGCACAAACTCTTTCTTTCCACTCCTTTGCAATGTCTTTCCGTCCTTTCGTCACGGTAGGGAAGCCATCGTTTACCGTGTGTTGCTTACGCCAAGCACCCTCTCTTGTAAGCAGTAGCTCGGCAACTGCATACCAGTATGTGTAATCGTGCTCTTCATCGCCAGGCAGT